>JBBSTQ010000300.1:0-4624 GCA_038235745.1 Sphingobacteriales bacterium | reverse complement strand
GAATTGTTTTCTTGTAATGTTAAAGAAGTGAAAATACTCTCATGTTTTTCACTCTTGTTATGCAACATTTTAGGCTTTTCTTCGTGGTTTTTGTTGATCAAACCCAACTCAACAAACAACTGGCAACCGTTACAAATCCCGACAGAAAGTGTGTCTTCACGAGCAAAGAATTTTTCTAAAGCAACCCTTGCTTTTTCGTTGTACATAAATGCACCAGCCCAGCCTTTTGCCGATCCTAAAACATCAGAGTTAGAAAAACCGCCGACAGCACCAATAAATTGGATGTCTTCTAATGTTTCTCTTCCCGAAATTAAATCCGTCATGTGAACATCTTTCACATCAAAACCTGCTAAGTACATTGCGTTAGCGACTTCACGTTCAGAATTACTTCCTTTTTCACGGATAATTGCTGCCTTGGGGCGAGGTTTAGTTGGGTCAATCTCCGGCTTTTTCCCGTCAAATTGTTTTGGGAACGTATAAGTTAACGGTTGGTTTTTGTAATTATCGTAGCGTTCTTTCGCTAAGCCGTTTCCGGTTTGTTTGCTATCTAATAAATAGGAGGTTTTGAACCAAACATCACGTAAATGGGCAATATCAAAACTCAAGTTTTCGCTAGCGTTTGTGATTTCTAAAGTAGCTGATTGATTTACTTCTCCAATTTTATGGAAACCAACAGCAGCGGTTTTTAAAGTTTCTTCTACCGAACGATCAGCTTGGAAAACCAAACCAATATTTTCTGAGAATAATAACTTGATATGATCATTTTCCGCAAGCGAAGATAAATCGATTTTTGCACCTAAATCAACATCAGCAAAACACATTTCTAATAAGGTGGTAATTAAACCTCCGCTACCAATATCGTGACCAGCTTCTATTTTGCCATCTTTAACTAATTGCTGGATCGTGTCGAAAGTGTTTTTTAATTGAGCGGCATCTTTTACATCAGGCGCTTCGTTGCCAATTTTATTTAATATCTGAGCGAAAGAAGAACCGCCTAATTTATAGCTGTCGTTAGATAAGTTGATGTAGTAAATAGCGCCACCGTTTTTTTGCAAAACTGGCTCAACTACTTTGGTAATATCGTTGCAATTACCACCTGCAGAAATAATAACCGTTCCTGGCGCAATTACATTGCCGTCTTTATATTTTTGCTTCATTGATAATGAATCTTTCCCTGTGGGGATGTTGATTCCTAAGTCAATTGCAAAATCTGAACAAGCTTTTACTGCAGCGTATAAACGAGCATCTTCGCCTTCGTTTTTACAAGCCCACATCCAATTTGCAGATAAGGATACGCTTTTTAATCCGTCTTTAAGTGGAGCCCAAACCAAGTTAGATAAAGATTCTGCAATGGCATTTCTACTACCCGCAGCAGGATCAATCAAAGCAGTTAACGGCGAATGACCAATCGAAGTCGCAATTCCTTCTTTGCCTTGAAAATCCAAAGCCATTACGCCACAATTATTCAACGGCAATTGTAATGGCCCAGCACATTGCTGTTTGGCAACTTTGCCGCCTACACAACGGTCAACTTTATTAGTTAACCAATCTTTACAAGCAACGGCTTCCAATTGTAAAACCTGTTCTAAATAAGTGTTAAGTTTAGATTTATCATACGTGATACTTTCGTATTTATAATCGATGGTTTTATCATCCATTACAATTTTTGGCGAGCTACCAAACATAGCATCCAATTCCAAATCCATTGGTTTAGCGCCTGTTTTTTCTGATTTAAAAGTGAAACGATGATCGCCAGTCACTTTACCAACGGTGTACATTGGCGAACGTTCTCTGTCTGCAATTTTTTGCAAAGTTTCGATATGTTCGTCGCTGATCACCAATCCCATACGTTCCTGAGACTCGTTTCCGATGATTTCTTTGGCAGATAAAGTTGGATCGCCAACAGGCAATTTATCCAAGTCAATTAAACCACCTGTTTCTTCTACTAATTCAGAAAGACAGTTTAAATGACCACCAGCGCCATGATCATGGATAGAAACGATGAAATTTTCTTCGCTCTCCACCATTCCACGGACAGCGTTTGCCGCTCTTTTTTGCATCTCTGGGTTAGAGCGTTGTATTGCATTTAACTCGATGCCACTACCATGTTGGCCAGTATCAGCAGAAGAAACCGCTGCGCCACCCATTCCAATTCTGTAGTTCTCTCCCCCTAAAATAACAATGTTATCGCCTTCCTTTGGTTTTTGTTTTTTTGCCTGACTGGCTTTTCCGTAACCGATACCGCCGGCAAGCATAATCACTTTATCGTACCCCAATGTTCTTGTCAAATTGAGCTTTTCGAAATGTTCTTTGTGCTCAAAAGTTAAAACAGAGCCTGTAATTAAAGGCTGACCAAATTTATTCCCGAAATCTGTTGCTCCATTAGAAGCTTTGATTAGGATGTCCATTGGAGTTTGGTATAGCCACTCTCTTTCTTTGACTCCTTTTTCCCACGGACGATCATCCGCCAAACGAGAGAGTGCAGTCATGTAAACAGCAGTTCCTGCCAAAGGCAAAGAGCCTTGTCCGCCGGCTAAACGGTCTCTAATTTCTCCACCAGCACCGGTTGCAGCACCATTAAATGGTTCTACTGTTGTTGGGAAATTATGCGTTTCAGCTTTGATCGAAATTACCGAATCAAAATCGCTTGTGGCATAATATTCTGGCACATCGGCTCTTTTGGGTGCAAATTGTTGCACTCTTGGCCCTTTTATAAATGCAACGTTGTCTTTATATGCAGAAACAATATCATTGGGGTTTTCTGAAGAGGTTTTTCTAATTAATTTGAATAAAGATGTTGGTTGTTCAACACCATCAATCACAAAAGTCCCGTTGAATATTTTATGGCGACAGTGTTCTGAGTTCACTTGTGAGAATCCAAACACTTCAGAATCTGTTAACGGTCTTTCTAGTTTTTTAGCGAGTGAAACCAAATACTCAACTTCTTCATCGCTAAGCGACAAACCCTCTTGCTTGTTGTAAGCTGCAATATCTGTGATCTCTAAAATTGGCTCGGGTTTTATGTCGATGGTAAAAACATCTTGACTTAAATCGTTATATTTTTGAGAAAGCATCGGGTCAAAATCAGAGAAATCTGAATCAACGTTTTTAAATTCTTCTATTCTGATGATGCCGTGGATATCCATGTTTTGGGTAATTTCTACCGCATTGGTGCTCCATGGCGTAATCATCGCCGCTCTAGGGCCGATAAAATAACCGGCTAATGCTTTTTCGGACGAGATTTTAGCATCGCCAAATAACCATTCGAGTTTAGGAATATCGGCAGAAGCAAGCGCCTGATCAATTTGTAGAACAAAAATGGCTTGCGATTGATTGATGAAGAAATAAATCATGCTTGTTTTTTTGAAAACGCAAAAATAGGTTTTTTTGATGAGGAATCGTTCGTTTTTGGTGTCGAATTCAGTGGGGTTTTTCTAAAATTTATTAGACTTACTGGAGGTTTTTTATTGGGGGGTTTTAGGTTGGTACAACAAGCTTGATAAAGTTTAAGTACCTGTTAAAAATAAGCCCTAACCTGCACACCGCCGGTATGAATCGCTTTTACGTCATTTGATTTACGACCTTCGTAAGTGAAATTAAGCTGGATTCCGTTCGAAATGGTACGTTGAAACCCTAAGCCCCATGTCAGGTTTTTTCCGGGTTGCAAACCGTCCAAAAGTTCATAAGCTATGGCAGTGTTGTTTTTACCTTCAAAACTATTATTGATAAAGTTGAACTGAGAGGTCAAAGTGCCTCTTTTTAAAAGATTGTACCGTAACTCAGCTCCCAAGCTACTGTTAAACGTTTTTTCGCCACCAAAAACCGCTAAGTTCTCCTGCTGTTTTAGTTTTGATTTTAGCGTAGCTTTCAAATCTGTGGTAAACTGATAACCAAATTCGGGTTGTGCTTCATAATAAGTGATACTATAATTCCGCTCCACAAACAATTGAGATGAAAAATCTTTGGTTCCCCGATTTAAGCTCAAATTAAAGTTGCTTTTCCGCACAAAGTTCCAACGTATTCTAATTCCTTTTTCCTCGTTCGCTCGGCTATCAAAACCATTAGTTAGCAAAAGTTTACTGCCCAATTTCTGTACACTGAAATCCATCCCAAAAACAGGATTCGCCCTATTGTAAAACAATGTGTTTCGTATAAAAGAACTCTGAGAAATCAAGTTGCTTTCGCTGATGCTAGTTTGGTAGGGGTTAAACAAAATGCCGTTACCACTCAACAGTTTTTTATTAATCCGTAAAGAGGTAATGTTAGAAAACTTGGCGACAAACTTAGCCACACCCGATTCTTTTCCTCGCAATAGTGTTGCAGGATTTAAGCTCAACGTTTGGTTAATATTGGTAAAGTTTGATTTTACAAACTCGTTGTTCGGTCTAAAAACTTTGATGTATTTGGCTTGGTCGGGATATCTGGAGATCTCAAACTCGTTGAGTTCTTTAATGCCGTTGTTATTATAATCGTTCCAGGCGTAAATCCCCTGCGATGCTGTAACTTCTAAATACACAAACTCTCGTTTCGGTTCTTGTCCAGTACCCAATTCGTAAAAGGATTGCAGGTTCACAAAACCTTTTAAACCAGTAAAATTATAATCAATTCTCGCCAATAAAGTTTC
>JBBSTQ010000299.1:0-4669 GCA_038235745.1 Sphingobacteriales bacterium | reverse complement strand
TCTATATCGCTACTCGAAGCTATACAAGATGTCAATAGTGTGAGGTTTCCTCCAACTAACTCTCCAGCTGCTGAGCCACTTTTGTTCGCAGGCTTCGGTTCAAAGTAATAATTTAAAGGTTCTCCGAATAACGCTTTTCTTAAACTTTCGAGTCCTTCCTGTGAGCTTTCGGTAATTGTGGAAGGCATTTGACCATGCAGACTTTGTAGGCCCATACTTTGCAATCGTAAGTGGAAAACGGTAACATCACTAAAACCTATGATCCATTTGGGATTTAAAACTAGTGGAGTCCAGTCTATCTCGTCCACAATTCGGATGCACCCATAACCACCTCTGGCTGCAATAATCGTTTTTATATCTTTATCATCGATGAACCGTTGCATATCGGATGCCCTCAATTCATCCGTTCCAGAAAACTGATGATGAACCGCATTGATGGTTTCGCCTAGTACAACTTCCAATCCCCAAGATTCGAGTAAAGTAATTGCATCGTTTAAAGGTGCTTTCAAAGTTTTTGCGGGACATGTGATGGCTATTTTGTCGCCTTTTTTTAAGTATGGTGGATGGTTCATAGATTTACGTTTACAAGGCGTTAACGATAGTACGGCATCCTTTTTATTTGTCATCCTGAGCGGAGTCCGATAGCTATCGGACGAAGGGGCAAATAAAAAGATACAGCGGATACCGTGTTACCCCGATAGCTATCGGGACGCACAAATTATAATCTTTTCCTTTAATAATTGATTTCAATCATTATCAATTATCTTTGCAAATTAATAAAACAAATACAATTTCTGTTTTGACTAAGAAAGATTATAAAAGATATACCGTTACTTCTGCTTTGCCTTATGCAAACGGACCTTTACATATAGGGCATTTAGCTGGAGCATATTTGCCGGCAGATATTTTTGTTCGCCATTTGCGTTTGCAAAAAAAGGATGTTGTTTATGTATGTGGTTCTGATGAGCATGGTGCTGCAATTACCATCAAAGCTAAAAAAGAAGGTACTACGCCACAAGCAATCATCGATCAATACCATCATCAGATAAAAAATAGCTTTGAAGATTTCGGAATAGCTTTTGATATCTACCATCGTACTTCTTCGCCGATTCATCACGACTTATCCCAAGAATTTTTCTTGAATCTTTATGAAAAAGGGGAGTTTATAGAAAAGTTTTCTGATCAATATTTTGATGAGGAATATCAGCAGTTTTTAGCAGACAGATACATTATAGGCACTTGTCCAAATTGCGGTAACGACAATGCTTATGGCGATCAATGCGAAAAATGTGGCACATCATTGAGTCCAACAGAATTGATTAACCCACGCTCAACCCTGAGCGGAAATAAGCCAACTTTAAAGGCAACGAAGCATTGGTATTTGCCCCTTGATAAATATCAGCCATGGCTAGAAAAATGGTTGTTAGAGGGCAAAAAGGATGTTTGGAAGGCAAATGTTTACGGGCAATGTAGCTCTTGGATAAAGCAAGGTTTGCAGCCACGTTCCATGACGCGTGATTTGGATTGGGGAATTGATGTTCCTTTGAAAGAAGCGGAAGGCAAGAAACTATATGTTTGGTTAGATGCGCCCATCGGATACATTTCTGCAACCAAACAATGGGCAATTGACAACGATAAAGACTGGCAACTGTACTGGAAGAAGCAAGCAAATGAAGAAGATAATTCTTGTTTGATTAGCTTTATAGGCAAAGACAATATTGTTTTCCACTGTATTACGTTTCCATCTATATTGAACGCTCACGGCGATTATATTTTGCCAGAGCATGTACCAGCAAACGAGTTTTTAAATTTAGAAGGCGATAAACTTTCAACTTCTAGAAACCATGCAGTTTGGTTGCATGAATATTTGGAAGATTTCTTAGGCAAGCAAGATGAATTGCGTTATGTATTAACATCCATAATGCCTGAAACCAGCGACAGTGAGTTCACCTGGAAAGACTACCAAGCCCGAGTGAACAATGAATTGGTTGCCATTCTTGGGAATTTTGTTAACCGTGTGATGATTTTGATGCACAAGTACTTTGATGGGAAAACGCTTGGTGCTGAAACTTTAAAAGATCAGTTCTTGAAAGAGCAGATTGATTCTGCTTATGCAGACATTGACAAATATGTTTCGGACTTTAAGTTTAGAAACGCCATTGCCTCAGTAATGGATGTTGCAAGGCTAGGAAACAAGTATTTAACAGAAAAAGAACCTTGGAAAACTTTTAAAGAAAATCCAGAAGAAACCAGGGAGGTTTTACAGAATTGTCTTTATATTATTGCTCATTTGGCAACGTTATCGCAGGCATTTTTACCACATACGTCAAAAAAAATGTTTGCGATGTTGAGCATTGAAAGAGATGTGTTGAGTTATGATGAAGAAATTTCCTTTGCAGACGGGCATCAATTAGATACGCCAAGCCTTTTGTTTGAAAAAGTGGAAGATGAACAGGTAGAAAAGCAAGTCGCAAAATTGGCTGCCAGTAAACAAGAGTTAGTTGAGGCAACTCCTCCAACGGTTTTACCTGCGAAAGAAGACATCACTTTTGATTCTTTTGCGTCAATGGATATTAGGACAGGTAAAATTTTAACCGCAGAAAAAGTGGCGAAAACTAAAAAGTTATTGAAGCTTACGGTTGATACAGGCATTGACCAAAGAACCGTAGTTTCTGGCATTGCAGAGTTTTTTGAGCCGGAAAGCATTGTTGGTCAGCAGGTAAGTATATTGGTTAATTTAGAACCGAGAGCGATAAAAGGAATTCTTTCGCAAGGAATGATTTTAATGGCAGAAAATTCAGATGGAAAACTTACTTTTGTGGCTCCTAAAGAAGAGTTTGGGGTTGGGAGTGTGGTGAGGTAATCTCAACTTTCGGTTTTAATGGCCTCGTAGTTCAACGGATAGAATAGAAGTTTCCTAAACTTTAGATATGAGTTCGATTCTCGTCGAGGCCACATTTAAAAGCCACTGAAAAGTGGCTTTTTTTATTCAAGAGCATTTTTGAATTTCCACGCTTTCTAAAAATAAGAAGTTACTTTTTGTTGGACACAAATTTACTATGTGTCCACTTTTTTTAATAAAATGGACAGGTTATATTATTTCGAATCTTTAGGTTGAGGAAATTTACAGTTTTCATCGAATTCGACTATTTTCTTTCTCATTTTTCCTTTATCAGTAAAGTGCCTGCCAAGTTCAACAGTCTTTTCATGGAAGTCATTAGTACCGTCAGGTCGTTCGTAGTAGAAAATTTTTATTGATTTACAGTTTTCATGCTGAAATATTTCTCTAAACATTGTTCTGTCAGAAAGTCCACAAGAATGTCCCATAATAAAAACTTGAAACATATCGCTGTTTAAATAACGTACCAACTCTCGGTAATTCGCAGAACGGAAATACCAATAAGATTTTACATGTTCAAAAACGTCGTTGTTTTTCTGTTCTTCAAACTCTTTATATTTTGTATTAAACTCATCTCCAAAGCCGAAGATAATTGGGTCACTAGCTTTGTTTAACTGACCATGTATGTGGTTTATATTAGTGTTTCTATAAGTTTCAGTGTTCTGCAGTTTGGTTTTGTAATTTTGGACAGTATTAGTATAGTTGAAATTCAAAATTAGATTTGATGCAGGAAATGTATCATTTTTGCTTCTTTCGTTCACTATTTTCCGAAATTCGCTTCCTTCGTTACCGTTAAATCCAGTATCAAAATCTCTCCATCGAAACGGGAGCTTCATAATTTCCAAAATACGGTCGTTAGGAATAAACTCGTCAATCTTTAACTCTTCCTGAATGAGGTATTCCTCTAATTTCTTTTTTAAAAAATTGAACTGAGTGTTCAAGTCCGTGACTCTTTTATTGTCAAACGAACCATCGTTTTTGATACATTTCGAGAGACTTTCAAAATACTCTAGCTCAATATCTACCCAATTTAACTTATCAGCCTTTTCAAGTGTAGTTTTTAGTAAATTACTTTTATACTGAATACGCCAATCTCTACGAGAAGATTCTATCAATTTGATTGCGCTTATTGAATCTTCTTCGGTAGTTGGTAAAAAATTAGGGATTATCGTGTATCCAGAATACTGGTGCGAAATCGTTAATAAGTCATCCTCAAATTTATATTTGTGATGAAGTGAGTTCAAACACCCAGTTAAATACCAACGAATAAAATTGCAATAACTGGTTTTCAGTCCGTGTGCTAAATCAAATCCATTACCAACAAGTATAAGTCTATTCATCAGTCCGTAGTAACAACTTTTATTAACCCTTCATCAAAAACGCCTTAAAATCCTCAAAACTATTCTCCATTTCCACTTGTAACTTCTCTTTATGATAAAGCTCGGCAACCTGTTCCGGCTCATCGTATTTAATTCCCAACTCCTCAAAAACATCTGGAAATTTACACGGATGTGCAGTAGCCAAAATGATGTAGGCAGTCTTTTCTGTAGTAGAAGTTTTTTGTTTTAAATCCTTTACTGCCAAGTATCCAGTCGCGGTATGCGGACAAACCACATATTGTTTTGCGTTATAAACCTCTTTAATTGCGGATTTTATCTGTTCGTCGTTATAACTATAAGCACTTAGCATTTGCTTAAGCTTATCGATATCGCCATCAAACATATCCAAGATGCGTACAAAATTACTTGGGTCGCCAACATCCATAGCGTT
>JBBSTQ010000298.1:0-4682 GCA_038235745.1 Sphingobacteriales bacterium | reverse complement strand
TTAATTTTCCTAGTTTGTGTTTAGAACTTGTTCCTGAGCTTCTTTTAGATCATGCCGAATTTATAAAGTGGAATTTGTTATAGGTTTTGCGTTTTTCACGAACGACTGTTTAGAGCTTTAATTCCAAAATTCGCATCATTGTCGGGAATCTGTATCAATACTTTCATGTTGCAATACTTAATAGGATATGATGGAATTTAACTTTTTAGCTCTTCTTATTAAATTCACAAATCATCCTAAACCGTTGTCGAACTAATGAAGGTATATTGTAAATACTCTACAATAAAGAATTATAGGTTCACACTGGTAGAGTTTTTGTTCCTTACCTACCAAAAAACACAATCATGGAAAATAACCCAACACCAAAAAAAGAAAACCCAATTGATCCAGAAAAAGTGACCAATCAATCAGATAAGATTGTAAACGGCGAAATTCCAAACGAACACCAGCCAACCAACGAGGAGCAATGGGCACATGATGTTAACGAAGAATTTGGCGATGATTTTATCTTGCCAGAAGATGAGGACGATAACATCAACTAAATCTTTTTAAAAGTGATTTCAGCAAATTTCCCTTCGGGGATGGTGTAATAATACCTCCCCGAACGGGTTAACCCCACCGCTTCGCCCTGAACTTCGGGTTTGTAAGGTAAACCGATATACGGCTTTTTTAAACATTGCGGGATAGTTTCGCCATCACGTCTATCCCAATAGTAAATATTTACGTAAGTTTTAATAACAACTTCTTTTCCATTCCTAGCAACATCTCCAGCAACAACCCATTTTGAGCCATAAGGAGCATTAAAAAATAAAGTAGCTTCTTTTTTCAATAGGATGATTTTGCCTGAAGCGCTATTTAAAGGAGCAGAGTACACACCCACACTATCTTCTCTTTTTGATACGATGTAAATCTTTTTGTCTCTATCATCAACCAATAGGCATTCTGCATCTCTAGCACCATCCGGATACTTGAATTTCAGTTCTTTAACATCCGTAATTTGTATTTCTTTTTTACTGACCCAATTTACGTTCGGTTCATCAAAAACAAATACACTGATAAAGTCTCTTTTCGCGTTATTATCGCCGATATCTCCAATAAACAGCTTTGATTTGCCTTTAGCGTTATATAATAATGCAATATCTTCACAATCAATAACCGGCTTGTTAAAATTGTAAGTAGCTAGCGTAACTCCTTTATCGTTAACTAAAAAAAATCTAGAAAAGTCGCCACTATCGTTATGAACCCACATTAGATGATCACTTTTAGAAGTTACCACCAAACCAGAGCATTCATCAATAGTTGCGTTTTTTAACCGATGGTTTTGGGCGAAGCTTTGCCCGCTCAGCAAACAAAATAAGAGAATTAGAATGTATTTCATCTAAATTATAGGTGCATTTTCAGTTAATTCTTTGCAGTTGACCCCAAATTTGTTTAAAAAATCAACACCTTCATCATTTAACAAACCTTTATACAAGGCGTAAGATTCTTTAAAAAACACCTCCTTAATTCCGGACGATAGAATTAATCTTGCACAAGCGATACACGGCGAGAGAGTGGTGTACAATGTTGAACCTTGAATTTGAGCTCCGTTTTTTATGGCGTAAAGGATGGCATTCTCTTCGGCATGAAGTGCTAAAGAACAGCTGTTTCGCGAATCTCTGGGGCAACCTTCTTCGGGCCATTCCTCATCACAATTATGCGTACCCGGTGGCGGGCCATTATATCCTATCGAGATGATGCGTGTGTCTTTCGTTAAAACTGCACCAACCTGCCTTTTAACGCAGTGGGAGCGAAAAGCCAAGTCAGAGGCTAGGTTCATAAAAATGCTATCGAAGCTTAATTTCACTATATTTATTCTTAAGATTATTGCCCAAAAAAACTGAAACGAAGATACTGGAATACATTCCATCAAAGCAATTTTACAGCAATTATATGCGTTTAGTTGATTTAAAAATATGTTTTTTCTTTTGAAAATCGCATATTCGCAATAACACGCAACGCTAAAAAAGATTAATGCTAGAGCTTATTATTTCGGGAATTGGGTTAGGAATTGTGCTTTCTTTTTTAACAGGCCCCGTTTTTTTTGCATTGATAAAAACCAGTATCGAAAAAGGTTTTTACGCTGGGGTTGCATTAGCAGCTGGCGTGGTTGTCAGCGATTTCATTTACATGACCATCACCCTTTTTGGGACATCTTTATTAAGTTTTGAAAGCACTTATCGTATGCCCATTGGTATTGTTGGGAGCATTGTTTTGTTGAGTATTGGGCTGTATTATCTGCTTAAAAAAGTAGAGATTAATTTTGTGGAAGAAACATCTAGAATTAAACATGCTGGTTACTTTTTCAAAGGTTTTTTCATGTGCATCTTTAATCCTTTTATCTTGTTGTATTGGGTTAGCGTTTCTAGCGGAATTTATTCAGTTTACGGAGAACTCACGTCCCGACAAATTATCCCGTTTTTTGGCGCTATACTCATCACATTGTTTGGAATGGATACGATGAAAGCCTATTTTGCATACAAGCTTCGATATAAAATAAAACAGAAGAGCATCCAAAACTTAAACAGAATTGCAGGGGTAATAATTATTGTTTTTGCGTTAAAATTAATTTATAATTTATTTACGGGACATAGCTTGATTTAGTTATAGGGAGCTACTACCTGTGTAAATATCTACGTAATCTACCAGCATTCCACCTTCACAATTTGTCATTTCTTGTAATCTGAAATAGCTTCTGCTGCCTTTTGCTAAAAAAGTTTGGTTTCCTTCTTTCAGGCAAGGTTCGCCACCATTATTACGACCGACTTTTGTTACAATTTCGCCATTAAAAACCAGTTCTTTTTCAGAAACCCTTCGAAGCTTTCCGTTTATGGTCAAATAATCTCCAGCCTTATTTTTCTGTGAACCGCTAATCTTATACCAACCGTTAGCAATGGGTTTTACGGTTGCACTACCTAGATTGCTCCAGCCAATCCACTGCAAGGATATGGGATGCTTTCCTGTCTTTCTGGTGCCAGTCTTTATCATTGCAACCCGCGGTTCATCTTCTGCAACCGCCATCGGGGCTGAATCGACTTTTTGAGTAGCATCCGCTGGCTCTGCAAGTTCTTTCTTCAAGCTATCGTTTTCTCGGTTTAAGCGATCAAGCTGAGATTGATAGTTTTTGTTATCAGGATTTTGGTTGCAGGAAAGTAGAAAAATTGCTGAGAAAAGAAATATTATGGGTTTTAGAACTTTCATGTGAGATTTTTAGATGCTGTAACCAAAAAATAGACCATTAAAAGTAAGGGGCGAAAACAATTCAATCAACTTATCCGATGAGGGTTTTTAGCTTTCCACCAAACGCGTTCAATATTCTCTGTTGACAACTTGTGTGTCACGTTTAACACAAATACAACATTAAAAAAGCTTTTAAATCTTATTTTTGCGTAAGATTTTATTTGAATGACACTTACTGATACCCACACCCATATTTATTACGAAACTAATTCTGATAAACAACAAGAACAAATGAGCCGTTGTTTGGAGAATGATATTTCCCGTCTTTTTTTGCCAAATGTAGATAGTAAAACCATACCGATGGTTTTGGGTTTGGCTAAGCGTTATCCAAATAATTGTTTTCCGATGTTGGGCTTGCATCCTTGCGATGTAAAGGAAAACTACGAGGAGGAATTAGCGATAATTGGCGAATCTATATCGGCCAATAAGATTTATGCAATAGGGGAAATTGGAATCGATTTACATTGGGATAAAGCATTTTTTAAACATCAACAAGATGCTTTTAACCGTCAGATTGAGCAGGCGAAGAGTTTAAGCTTGCCGATTGTTATCCATTGCAGAGAAGCTTTTGATGAGGTTTTTGAAATTTTAGATGCTCACAATGATGATAAACTAAGAGGAATTTTCCACTGTTTCACTGGCGATTTACAACAAGCGCTCCGAGCGATAGATCTTGGGTTTTATTTGGGAATAGGAGGGGTGGTCACCTACAAAAAAGCAGGATTGGATAAAGTAGTAGAGCAGCTAGAGTTAGAGAATTTGGTTTTAGAGACAGATGCACCTTATTTAGCGCCAGCACCACATCGGGGCAAACCCAATGAAAGTTCTTACTTAATTCATATTGCGCAAAAGGTTGCTGATTTAAAACAAACTAGTTTACAAACCGTTGCAGAGATAACTACCGCTAATTCGCATAAAGTTTTTGGCGTGTAAATCATAAAGCGTTAATTTGTATATATAAACAAGCAAACACCATGACTAAAATATTTGTAATTTATACTGGCGGTACCATCGGTATGATTACAGATCCCTCTTCGGGTTCGCTAAAGCCGTTTACATTTGAACAAATCATCGAAAACGTTCCTGAATTGCGTAGAATGGATTACGAGCTAACGGTGTATTCCTTTGATCCAATCATTGATTCTTCGGACATGACTCCCGAAATCTGGGCATTTTTAGCTAAGCTGATCAAGGACAACTACGAAGATCACGATGGTTTCTTGATTCTTCATGGTTCCGATACGATGGCGTTCACTGCTTCTGCGTTAAGCTTTATGTTGGAAGGTTTGGGCAAGCCAGTAATTTTCACAGGTTCGCAATTGCCTATTTCTGAGGTACGTACCGATGCAAAAGAAAACTTTATCACTGCGTTAGAAATTGCTTCTGCAAAACTAGCAGATGGC
>JBBSTQ010000297.1:0-4725 GCA_038235745.1 Sphingobacteriales bacterium | reverse complement strand
GTTTTTAACACCTTGGACTCCATCTGCTCTGCCGCTAATCTTTCGTCTGTAGTTGCAGCAACATCATCACGTTTCTGTCTTCTCAGTTTAGATCTTTGTGCAAATTTACCAGACTTTCCAGCGCCACTTAACCTAGCAAGCGTTGCTTTAATCTGATCTTGAATCTCCTTTTCAGTAGGTTCTGCTTTAGGCGGAATTGGTTGCCCTCTTTTGTGCGGAGGTCTTCCTCCTGGTGGCGTGTTGCGGTCAGTTCTGTTTCCAGCACTTGCCCCAGCGTTTGCGCCACCTGCTCTATGCGGATGAGTACCCGAAGCACCCGGTGCTCCTGCTGGACGAGGTGTTCCTACGCCAGTGCCACCACCAACTGTTGGTTTGCGCTTGCGTTTTCTTTTGTTATCTGCCGTATTTGGGTTAGATGAAGACGCAACTGGTTGATCTTTCTTTTTGTTTACCGGAAGTTCGATTCTTCCAACAACTTTTGGCCCTGTTAACTGTCTTCCCTTTGCTCTAATTACTGAATCATCCTCCTCTGCAGCGGGTGCTTTGGGAGTTTCTTCTTTTACAAGTGAGATTACTGGTGGTTGAGCGGGAGCTTCAACAGGCTTTGCAACTTCTTTTGGTGTTTCTATCGCTTTAACCGGTTCTGCTTTTTGTGGAGTTTCTTCAACTTTTGGAGCTTCTGGTTTCTCCTCCACTTTTGGCGCAACTGGCTCTTCTGGTTTTACTTCTTTAGGCTTTTCTGGCGCTGGAGTTTGAACTACAGGCTCTTCCTTTTTTACAACAACTTCCGGAGCTTTAGGTGTTTGTACCACTGGCTCTTCTTTTGCTTTTTTATCGGGACGGGTTTTTGTGTTTAGGCTAGCTAAATCTATTTCACCTACAACCTTCACTCCTGGACTACTACTAGTGACTGTTGTTGCCTCAGGAGCTGGTTTTTCAGATTCTTCAACTTTAGGAACTTCTGGCGCAGGAGGAGCAATAACAGCTGGTGTTGGTGGCGTGTAAGCAGAACCAGCATTCTTTATCAAAATTTCCTCTGTTTCTTCGTTGACTTTCGCTGTTGCAGAAGCCGGCGTATCGTGAGATTCTATCACGGTGTTTGCATCTTCGCGACGAATTTTACCGATATTAATGCTTTTTGCTTCTTCTTTAAGGATTTTATCTCCTTGATACTCTTTCAATAGCGAATTGTACATATCACCCGTTAGCTTTGTATTTGGCCTTGCTTCAACACTGAAACCTTTGCCATTTAAAAACTCGGCGATAGTACCTAAACCAATGTTTAGCTCTTTCGCAACCTTAAGTATTCCTAAATTTTTGTCTTCTGACATTTATTGTATTCTTTCTAACCTATATTAAAAACAAAAGTACGTTTAGTTAAGCAAAACAACAATTATTCGAACTCGGAACGTAAAATTCCTAGAACTTCTTCTACTGTTTCCTCTTCTAAATCTGTACGTTTTACCAGTTCGGCTGTTGTTAACGCAATCACACTTTTTGCGGTATCTAAACCTATTTTCTTAAACTCATCAATAATCCAGCTGTCAATTTCATCAGAGAATTCTTCTAAATCAACATCCTCTTCCTCTTCGGTAGATTCACGGTAAACATCAATTTCGTAACCGGTCAATTTCCCTGCCAATTTAATGTTGTGCCCGCCACGACCAATTGCTAAAGAAACTTGGTCTGGCTTTAAATAAACCGCTGCTCTCATCGTTTCATCATCTAACTTAATAGAAGTGATTTTTGCTGGAGACAACGCTCTTTGAATGTATAATGAAACGTTGGTGGTAAAGTTAATTACATCAATGTTTTCATTTTTCAATTCTCTGACAATCCCGTGGATACGAGAACCTTTCATACCTACACAAGCACCAACTGGGTCAATCCTATCATCGTAAGACTCAACCGCAACTTTCGCCCTTTCGCCTGGCTCACGAACAATGTTTTTCAGCGTAATTAAACCATCGAAAATCTCAGGAACTTCTAACTCAAACAAACGTTGTAAAAACTCTGGCGCAGTACGAGAAATGATAATTCGTGGGTTGCTGTTTAACATTTCCACTTTGTATACAACTGCTCTAACAGAATCTCCTTTTTTGAAATAATCAGCTGGGATTTGTTCTGTTTTAGGAAGAATCAACTCGTTACCTTCGTCATCCAAAACCAAAGTTTCTTTTTTCCAAACTTGGTAAACTTCTCCAGTTACAATCTCTCCTACTCTGTCTTTGTAGTTTTTGAAGATTTCGTCTTTCTCTAGTTCCAAGATTTTTGAAACCAAAGTCTGGCGAGCGGCTAAAATTGCTCTTCTTCCAAAACTCTCTAAAGTAATCTGCTCGATAAAGTCATCGCCAACTTCAATATCTGGATCTATTTTATGAACATCTGCTAATTCGATTTCCAAATCGTCATCCTCAGAAAAGCCGTCTTCCATTACGGTTCTGGTTCTCCAAATCTCTAAATCTCCATTATCTGGATTCACAATCACATCGCAATTTTCATCATTACCAAAGCGTTTGCGTAACATGCTACGGAAAACTTCTTCCAAAACACTAATTACCGTTGGCCTGTCAATATTCTTGAAGTCTTTAAACTCCTGAAATGAATCGATTAAATTAATACTGCTCATTTTTTTATCATTGCTATTGTTCTAAAATAATGCTTCTATTTAAATGACACGCCAACCTTAATTTCAGCAATCTCACTTTTATTGATTGTTTTTTCTGCCTCTTTTGTTTTTTTACCTTTTTCTTTAACCAGTTCCATAATGGTAATTTGCTGGTCATCGGCACTTATTAAATTACCTTCCGTTTTTTTGCCGTCGGTCAGCTTAATTTCTAATAGTCTACCAATATTTTTCTGCAACTGGCGATCTTGCGTCAGCGGAGTATCTAAACCTGGCGAACCTACTTCTAAGTTATATTCTTTTTCAAAAAGGTTTTCTTCTTCTAAATGAAAGCCAACATGTCTGCTAACTGCAGCGCAATCGTGAATACCGATGCCTTCGTCACCGTCTAAAAGGATGATTACATTTTTATTGTTCACGACTTTTAACTCCACAATAAAAAAATCAGGACGGTCTGCTAGTTTTTCTTCTATTAAAGCTCTGATTCTCTTTTCTACGCTCATTAATTGTATTTTTATTAAATAGAAAGAGGGGACTAATCGCCCCCTCTTTCGAATCTGTGCAAATGTAACAAAATTTTATTCAAAATCAATTTTTGTTCAAAACTAAAGAATACTCAAATGTTCTAACAAATTGACTTTTAATTAACTAAGACTAATTTAAAAAAATTTAGCGTTTACGCTGGAGATAAAATACTGGATGACCTGAGGATAAAGAATGATGGTAATTAACAAGCCAGACAATGCACCATAAAAGTGAGCCTCATGGTTGATACCATCGTTGGCTTTTCTGCCAGCGTAAGAAGTGTATATCAAAAACAGGATGCCATAAACTATTGCCCAAATTGGAACTGGTATCGGAATAATAAACAAAGTTGTAAACGGCGAAAACAAAATAAATGAGAAAAGCACCGCACAAACTGCACCGGACGCCCCTAAACTATGGTAATTGTAGTTGTTTTTATGTTTGAAAACCGTTGGCAAATCACTTAAAATCAAAGCTACAATGTATAGGACTCCAAATTGCCAATGACCTATTTTCTGCTCCAAATCGAAAGCGAAAAAATAATAGGACAGCATGTTGAAAATTAAATGTTGCCAATCTTTGTGAACAAAACCACTAGTAACTAACTGGTAAACATTTTTTCCGCGACTTACGGAATAGGGATGCAACATAAATTTACCGAACAGAGAATTTTCATAAAACCCGTAAATACTAGTTGCTATGGTGAAAATGAAGATGATTACCGAGACCGGCGAGTCGTTAAGTATTTGAAACATTTATATTGGATTGTGTTGTTTTGGGCAGGCTAAAAAAAACCAGTTCGTAAGAATGATCTATCAATTCTTTTAAGAGTGACTCGGAAAGGGATTGATTGTAATAAACGGTGTTCCAATGCTTTTTATTCATGTGGTAACCTGGAATGATTTCTGAATGTTGTTCTCTTAAAGCGATTGACTTTTCTGGATCGCATTTGGCGTTAAAACTCTCAGGCTTTGACAAGCTGGCTAACAAAAAAACTTTATTACCGACTTTAAAAACCAGAGTATCATCCCCAAAAGGAAAACTTTCTGCGCTCGCAGGCTTACTGAGGCAGTAATCTCTAAGACTTTCTATATTCAAACTATTTAAAGAATAAACCTGCTGGGCCAAAAAGGTATTTTACAGAAACACCAAGTGTGGTATAAGCGTCTTTTGCGTTGTTCTCAAACCCTCGGTTAGGGTCATCTGCAAAACCGTCTAAGTCATCTGAAGTGGTAAATACCATTTTGTATTTAAAGCCAACAACAAACTTCACTTCTTGGTAGGCATTGTAGATATTTATATCGTAACCCATGGAAATTGGCAATGATATTACGCTACTGAACTTGCTTTTACCTAAATCATTTGCATGCAACCGCCTAGGATAAGGAGTTGGATCCAACGCAGTACTGCCAGGAGGATAATCTGCTACGTTGTTTTTTCCGCTTATGAAACCAACACCTAAACCGGCATTTACATTACGGATAGCGTATAAAAAAGGACTGTAAGAGTAATCGATAAACTGCCCTACCGACACGTTACCTCTAACTTCAATTGCACTAAAATCTGATACAAAT
>JBBSTQ010000296.1:0-4733 GCA_038235745.1 Sphingobacteriales bacterium | reverse complement strand
GAGCTCACTTGCTGAAAACTTATGTAATCCCAATTTTCATCAGCTAAGGCAAATTCAATCGATGTCTTCGGCGTTTTGACTTTATTCCCGGCAACATCTGTTTTTCGATAATCGTAAGTCGCGTTGTTTTCTTGTGCGTTCTTCCAATGTAAAGCCAATTCCGCACCACCAATGTATAAGTTGCCGATGATAATTTTGTGATTACCCGCAATTGCTAAGTCAGATAAAAAAAATTCAATCGCATCTTCAGAAAAGCTATTGCCGATAGCTAGGATTTTTATAACGCTATCGGTTTTTACCGTTTTTGTTTGCGAATAATACGATGATGCGGAGGCGGCGCTTTCTACATTTAGCAAAAGGGTTAAACAGAAAAGAATGCTGAGCTTGGTAGCGTAGGTTTTTGGAAGTTTACTCATGTTTAATCTTTTGAAACAAGGTTTGTAACTCTTTATTTTAAACGAACTAACCCTCCGCCCTGCTAAGCTTAATGATCAATGACTGTTTCAACTATTCCATCTGAATTCCGTCCCCATATTTAAAAAAGCTATTGATGGTAACAGGCAATTTCCCTTTGGCTTTTATTTTTCCCAACAACAATTTAGCGGCCGAACGTTCGGTTTGTAAACTGTTTTGATAACCCATTGTTAAACCGATACTTGCTTCAATGCCTGGTAGACCTGCTAAGGCATAAGGATTTGCGAACACGGTTGTAAAGGTTTGTTGTTTGGCAATTTCGGCGATGAAAAGTTTTAAGTCGATACCGTAATCTAAAGTTGCGGCGGGTCTTTTGCGAGTGTCGTAAAGGCTTAAAACACGAAGGTCAAACTTCTTCAATTCGTTCTTTACCGCTACCATTTCCTTTACGCTGATATCTTTAGGAATGATGAACAGCATGGCATCGGGCATTTCTTTTTTGATTGCTTTCGCAAATTCAGTGGGTTCATTTACGCCCACGGTTATTATTGCCGTTTTACGGATAAAATCGTTTCTCAAGGGCAGTAATTGCTCGCCTTTGAGCAAAGTTATCGAAGCATCGGTTAGGTCTTGATGTAACCGCTTTGCCGATGCCGAGTTTACATCTGCAACTAAACCACTTATAACTACCGGCTTAAGTTGATTTAGTCCCATCCAATATTTAGCTTCTAAAATCTTCCTGACTTTCGCGTCAATATCATCCCAAGTTAAACGCTTTTGCCTGATGGATTTACGGATGAGTTTGATAGCTCTACCGGTGTTCTCTGAAAGCTCTAAAACATCGTTTCCGGCAATTAAACCCCTAACATCTGCTTCCCCGTTTTTAAAATACTTCACAACGCCCTTCATCTCCATAGCATCAGAAAAAATCAAACCTTTAAAACCTAGCTTTTCTTTTAAAATACCAGTAACAATAGGTTTGGATAACGTGGATGGTAAATTTGGTGTATCATCCAGTGAAGGGATATTCATGTGCGCCACCATTATGCCACTCAAATTTTCGGCGAAAGCTTGTTTAAACGGATACATTTCTAAGGAATCTAAACGGCCAGCGGTAAACGGAAGTTTCGGTAAATCGTAATGAGAATCCACATCGGTATCGCCATGTCCTGGAAAATGTTTAGCCGTGGTAAACAAACCGCCGTCCTGCATTCCCTTCAAATAGGCAATCCCTTTTTTGGCGACGTTATATTTGTTTTCGCCAAAAGAGCGGTAACCAATTACTGGGTTGCGTGGGTTATTGTTGACATCCATAACGGGAGCAAAATTGATTTGTATGCCAATCCTTTTAAAGTCTTTAGCTACTTGTCGCCCCATTTTGTAGATCAAATCATCGTTTTGAATTGCTCCTAAAGACATTTGATAAGGAAAAGAAATGGTGCTATCCAAACGCATGCCTAAGCCCCACTCGCCATCAATGGCAATCATCAATGGGATATTTGAAAGTGTTTGATAATAGTTGGTCAAGTTTGCTTGCTTTACCGGACCACCTGCGAAAAATACAACGCCACCTAAATGCTCCTTTTTAATCACTTTACCCACCGAATCAGAATAGCTTTTCCCCAAGTTGGTGTGTGCCCGCACCATAAATAGCTGTCCGATTTTTTCATTTCGGGTCATTTTATTAAACACCGAATCTACCCAGCGGTTGGGATTATCTAAAGTTTTGATAAATGGAACTGAGGTTTGAGCTATTGAATTTGATGTAAAAACAGCTATAAAGCCGAGTATGATGAGCAAATGCTTTTTCATCGATTATAATTTCCTTTTGATGTTAGTGACATAATACGTTAATAAAAATACAGCCGAGTTTAAAATATAATACTACCTCTTCCCTATTTAAAAATCTGGTTTAGGATAAAATTATCTTCCTATTTTTTTGTGTAATATTCTTGGACCGCTGGCTCAATTAACGTTGAAACAAATATACAAAATAGAAGCATATCTGAACGTCTGGATTGGAGTATCTTAGGCAGGCAAGGAGAGAATTGAATAGCGAAAAAAACAAAACCTTAAAATTTCGCCATCTTTGTCATATTAGGTAGTGTTCGAGAGCTATCAGATTAAAATTTAACAACATAAATCGATGAAAATATTAATGGTATGCTTGGGGAACATCTGTCGTTCGCCTTTGGCAGAAGGAATTATACAACATTTAATAGTTGAGAAAGGGCTGGATTGGCAAGTTGACTCTGCCGGAACAGGAGGTTATCACATTGGCCGCAAGCCAGATGTTAGATCCATAAAGGTGGCAAAAGAACATGGAATTGATATTTCTGGACAAGCCGCCCGTAAGTTCAGCATCTCAGATTTTGACAACTTTGACCACATCGTTGTAATGGATCAACAGAACTATAAGGATGTTGTTGCGTTAGCTAAAACTGCCGAACACAAAAACAAGATTACCCTGCTGATTGCCGACGAAATTGTTCCAGATCCTTATTATGACGATAGCTTGTTTAAACCAGTTTTTGAGCTAATTGAGACCAATTGTGTAAAACTTTTTGAAAAGCTTAGATAAGTGAACCTTAGTTTTAAAGAAAACAATTGAATTGAAGAAATGAAAAAATTAATGTTACTGATTTTTGTATGTTTAAGCGTATGTGCTTATGCTCAAAAGGTAGAGAAAGACCTAACCTACTATTACTACTACGCCAATCAGGATAAATACTTTAACAACTACCTAAACGCCCGCAAGGTTTTCGACAATAAAAAGTATGATTTTACTTTGCCGTCTTCAAAAGAAGCAGTGAAAGAGTTAGAAGAGAACGAAAGCAAAGTTTTTAGAAACGCCAACAGTTATGCTGGTTTTTTAAACCGCTACGGAATGAAAAATTCTGGCGAGTATGCAGAACTTTGGTTTAATCAGATGGAAGCATTAAAAACGTTCATCAAAAAAAATCCGGAGTTTTATCAACTCACGCCCAAAGAAAGGCAAAGTGTAATTGATAAGTGGCACTTCTCTGAAATAGCGTCAAAATAAAAAAGAGCCGAAAGGCTCTTTTTTATGCTAAAATAATTTTGCTCGATACAAAATCTGTAAAGAAAAAGATCTGCACACAATCTAGTTTTGTGTATTTTTTTCCTCTTTATCCAATTTAGGCTCGCTTTCTAGATCAGTATATTGCTCATCTTCGTCGCCATTTTTCTCTTTGTAAGAACCCTCGCCTTTGTCGTCTAAATTTTCTTTTTGGCGCTCTGCTTCGTCTTTAGCTCTTTTTAATTGCTCTTCGGTACGCTCATCGTCTGTTTCCTGTCTTGGACCTGATTCCCATTTTTTATCTTTAGTTTCCATAACGATTAAATTTATTGGTATATCAAGCGATGAATCAAATCCTTTGCCAAAACTGAAAATGCCCAAATCTTTAATACGTAAGCAAGTCCTTAAACCCCACCAAGTCCTTTACCTCAAACCTCTATTTTAAGGTTATTTGTCTTTTTATGCTTTCTTCTAAAGAAATAAAGGTTTCAGTACGCTGTATTCCAGGAACTGCTTGTATCTCGTCATTTAAAACATAACGCAAATGCCCAGTATCCCTACATATAATTTTTGCAAACATGGAGTAATTTCCTGTAGTATAATGTAACTCAACAATTTCCTTTATTTTTTTTAGTTCTTTAACGGCATCGTGATAAATGGAACCTTTTTCTAAGTAAATCCCCAAAAAAGCACAAATATCATATCCTACTTTTTGTGCATCCACAATCAGGTTTGATCCTTTAATGATGCCCATATCCTGCATTTTTTTCATCCTTACATGGATGGTACCGCCAGAAACAATCAATTCTTTGGCTATTTCGGTGTATGCGGTGGTGGCATCGTTCATTAAAATCGATAATATGTCGATATCTAAATTATCAATTTCTAAATTAGGTCGGGTTTTATCAATCATGTTTTTATTGAATATTAATATAAAGCAAGTATAAATAAAAAATTAGTAAAAATTAAAATATTTTGTTGAAATATTTGCAACGTATTGGTATTCCGCTTACATTTGTTCTATACAATAAGTCAAACGGGCAAGCCGAATGATTAAAATTGAAAAAACAAATATACTGTAGGGTGGTGAAATTGGCAGACACACCTCCTTGTCTCGGTGGCGAAGGTTTGGGAAATAGCAGCAATGTGAAATAACCACTTCGTGTAGGTTCGACTCCTACCCCTACAGCCCTTTCGTTTAATTTAGGTTTATAATTGGTTAGTTTAAGCTCCGTCCTCCCCGTTCGGAGCTTAACTGTTTTATAGGGGTTTGGTACGT
>JBBSTQ010000295.1:0-4749 GCA_038235745.1 Sphingobacteriales bacterium | reverse complement strand
GCCGGGGGTGAGCGTGAGTTCAAGTTTCTCGGCCAGCGGTTGTAGCCCATGCAAAGGTTCCTGGTCTATTAGCCACAACAGATTGCCCCCGCGAGCGATATACGCGAGCAGCTTATCCACTTCTCCTTCCGGCAGATCAACCTGTGGCGATGGATCAGCAAAAATTTCATTGATTACAATATCCCGAAAAACAGCAGTGTAGGGCTTTCTATAAAAAAACGCTTTGCTTTGGCTAGTTGCAGTATTTCCTTCTAAATCTTTTATGCTACTTACTGTTACGGAATATGTCCCTGTATTTAATTGGGATGCCAAATTCAGCGTAACCGACGAGCCACTTGCCGTAGCACTTATCGGCTGTATGTTGCCCGGCTCAACATTGTAGTGGCTAGTTGTCGCTGCATCGGCGTTATCTACTGCTTCATCAAAATTCAATAAAATTGCTGTTCCATCGGTCGTGTTTGCGTTGGTAAGTACCGGAGGGTTTGTATCAGCCACAAAATCCTCTACAACCACGTTATCAAAATAATGCTTTTTAACAAACGAAGCTGTTGATTGCTGAATGTAAAAACCAAATGCAATAGTTGTAGTAAAGGAATTGTCCGTCGCAATTCCTTCCGTAAAAAAAGAATTGCCCGTACCTGTACTGTCTCGCTCTAGCGTAAAAGCACCATTGCTTTCCCTTTTAACTCTAAATTTAAAATTGTTGTTAGATGAGCTATTTACAGCACCATTTCGCCCGTCAATTAATTTCACACTTGTACCTAACGATCCAGCTCTTTTATACAAAGAAATCTCGTCTGGCGTATCGCCCATTCTCACAAAATAACCGTTAATATTAGTGCTTTTTAAATTAGCAGTATTACTTACCAAATATATGTCCACGTAATTTGCACCAGAAGTGCCAAATTTTAAGTTGACGTCAAACTCCCAAGTGCAGTTTAACGCCTTAGCATTGGCTGTTGAAATATAAAAATTGGAGTTTAGTGTAGTTGAGTTTGATTGCAGTATGCCGTTGTTAACGGCAAAATTTGTGGCAACATCGGCTTGCCAAAACGGATTCTGCGTAAAATCTCCGTCATTAAAGCTATCGCTGACCTGACAAAATGCAACATTTGTTGTGAACAGACTAAAAAACAGTAAAAACTTTCCCATATTTGCGGCAATAAATCAATCCCAATATATTAATAATTAATTATTTAAAATTAACTAACAAACATGAAAGTTGCAGTTGTAGGCGCAACCGGCCTTGTAGGTACGGTAATGTTAAAAGTTTTAGCAGAGCGCAATTTCCCGGTTACAGAATTAATTCCAGTTGCTTCAGAAAAAAGCAAGGGCAAAGAAATTGATTTTAAGGGGAAAAAGTACAAGGTTGTAACTGTTGAAGAAGCTATTGCAATGCGCCCCGATGTGGCTTTGTTTTCTGCCGGAGGAGATACTTCTAAAGAACAGGCACCAAAATTTGCTGCAGTTGGCACTACCGTAATTGATAATTCTTCTGCTTGGAGAATGGACCCAACAAAAAAACTAATTGTACCAGAAGTTAATGCAAACGTGTTAACCGCCGAAGATAAAATTATTGCAAACCCAAATTGCTCTACCATACAAATGGTGGTTGCCTTAAAACCTTTGCATGACGAGTATAAAATCAAGCGTGTGGTGGTTTCTACCTACCAATCTGTTACCGGAACCGGTGTTAAAGCGGTTGATCAGATGATGAATGAGCGTAAAGGAATTACGGACGGTCCAATGGCTTATGCATATCCTATCGATTTAAACGTGATTCCTCAGATAGATGTTTTCCTAGAAAACGGATATACCAAAGAGGAGATGAAAATGATTTTGGAGACCAAGAAAATCATGGGAGATGACAGTATTGCAGTTACCGCGACAACCGTTCGTATCCCAGTAATGGGCGGACACTCAGAAGCTTTAAATATTGAGTTTGAAAACGATTTCGATTTAAAGAAAGTACGTGAGCTATTAGCTGCGACTAGTGGCGTAATTGTAGTTGATGATCCTGCAAATGCAAAGTACCCAATGCCGAGAGATGCGCATGAAAAAGATGAGGTTTTTGTTGGTCGTATCCGTAGAGATGAGTCCCAAGCAAACACTTTGAATATGTGGTGTGTTGCCGATAATCTTAGAAAAGGTGCAGCAACTAATGCTGTGCAGGTTGCAGAATATTTGTTGAGTAAAAATTTGATAGGCTAAAATAATTTGGGGGTTCCGCCGATGAATCCCGATAGCTATCGGGACGGCGTCGGGCTTTTCATTACAATCTTTTTGTGAAAAACAAAAAGGATTTTCATTGCAATCCCTAACCCAGTAATAAAAGAAAGCCTTCCGTAATTGGAGGGCTTTTTTTATACAATGATTTTATTCAGAGTCAGAGACTCTTTTTCATTTGTTAATCCGAAGAGACGCTTCGCTTAACTCTCCGGACAGTGAGGTATTGGCAGTTGCTACATAGAAAATAAATCCAATTATCCTTATCTCAAATAAAAAAAAGGTAGGATTTGTTAAAAACTCGAAAAGTGTTAATAAACTACAGACAAAGCGTGTTAAAAACTCATCAAATGTTGATAAAACAAAACCTGTTTATAACTTGATTAAATAGGCTTCTTTTTTTTAATTAAATTTGACTTATTCAGAAATGAGAGCTGAATAAAAAAACCCGATAACGCTAATTATCAGGTTTTTCTTTAGTGAGATTAACAAATTGCTAATACTACTAGTGGTTACTAAATCATAATCAAAGTTAGTAATGTTGAATGTAGAATACAAGAAAAACTGTATATACTTTTATAAATGCTTGTGTAGGTATTGCTAAGGTCTAGGTCTCTTAAATAAATTGAACCTAAAACAAAGTAAAGATGGTATACATACCAGTAGTAATGTTTATAATAACAATGTATGTTATAAACAAAGTACTTTCAATTCTTGGCGATACAGTTAGATATAATTGTATTGATAGAGTTAGAAGGATTGACTAAATTATTAATCCCCTTTAATTAGGGGGTTTTTTGTTTAAGATTAGTTTGCAGATTCAATTAAGGCTTTTACAGTTTCCCAACTGTCCGGAGAGTTAAGCGAAGCGTCTCTTCGGATTAAGCTATATATAGGAGTTTCCAAACTCCCTAATAAACCCAACTGTCCGGAGAGTTAAGCGAAGCGTCTCTTCGGATTAAGCTATATGTGGGAGTTTCCAAACTCCCTAATAAAAACTAAATTAGCTGAACAAAAAACGCTAAAATTTCAGACAGAGGCTATACCATCAAAAATCAGCATGCAATCCATTTTGTAACATTTACTGTCGTACAATGAATCGATGCCTGCCTGCGGAAGGCAGGTTTTTTCAAGAAAAGATTATGCGGATATTTTAGTTGAAAGCTTAAAACACTGTCAAGCAAATAAGGGCTTAAAAATTCATGGTTGGTGTATCATGTCAAACCATGTTCATTTAATGATTTCTGCTCAAGCTCCCAGTAAATTATCAGATGTTTTAAGAGACCTAAAGAAATTTACCTCAAATAATATCATGAGGGCAATTTCAGAAAATCCACATGAAAGTAGAAAAAATTGGATGATGTGGATTTTCAAGAGCGCTGGAGAAAAAAACAAAAAAAATAAAGACTTACAATTTTGGCAGCAAGATAATCATCCGATAGAATGCGATACCAATGAAATAATTGAAACAAGACTGAATTATATTCATGAAAACCCTGTAAGAGCCAAGATGGTGTGGGAAGCACATAATTATGTTTATTCTTCGGCAATTGATTATTGTACCGATGGTAAGGGTTTGTTAGAAATTTGTTTTATTTAGAGTCGGAGACTCTTTTTCATTTGTTTATCCGAAGAGACGCTTCGCTTAACTCTCCGGACAGTGTAATTCAATCATCCATTCCAATTCCTCTTTTTTTAACTAAATTTGAAACTTTATCAAAATCTATGCTTCAACAATTCCGTAAGCTTTTATTGCCATTCTCTTTGCTTTACGGTATCGTTGTTTTCATCAGAAACAAGTTTTACGATTGGGGATTTTTTCAAAGCCAGTCTTTTGAAACACCTATAATTTCTGTCGGTAACCTAGAAGTTGGCGGTTCTGGTAAAACGCCAATGGTCGAGTATCTAATAAGGCTATTAAAAAACGACTTCAAAATCGCTACTTTAAGTCGTGGTTATGGGCGAACAACGAAAGGTTTCCGCTGGGTTAAAGCCGATGCTGACGCAACGCTTACTGGCGATGAACCGTTACAACTGAGGCAAAAGTTCCCTGAAATTAGCGTGGCAGTTTGCGAAGACAGGGTTTTCGGAATCCATCAAATAGAAAAAGAGTATCAACTTATTTTAATGGACGATGCTTATCAGCACAGAGCTGTAAAACCAGGACTGAGTATTTTATTGTTCGATTATCATCAAATAAAAAAAGACCGATTTCTATTGCCTGCCGGCAATTATCGCGAACTATTCAGCGGACGAAAAAGAGCTGATATTTTAATTGTTACTAAATGTCCGTTCCAACTCAGCGAAAGCGAGAAAAAAGAACTCAAAAATATTGTCTTGCCATTCGCTCATCAGAAACTGTTTTTCAGCGGAATTAAATATACTGAAGATTTAAAAGCGGTGTTTTCCGACAGCCAATTATCGGTGCAAACCATCGAAGAAAACTTTACAGTTTTGTTGCTAACGGGTATTGCAAAGCCAGAACCGCTAATGAACGAGATTAAAAAGCACACCCAAAATATC
>JBBSTQ010000294.1:0-4757 GCA_038235745.1 Sphingobacteriales bacterium | reverse complement strand
ATTTGCAATCACAATTTTCCATTGCACCAGTTGCCAACTTACCCTGCGCTTTAAGCAAGGTTTAAGCAGGGTCGACTATTTTACTGCTTGTAAGCTACCTGTCTAAAATGTAGCTGTGAAAATATAATGTAAAACACCAAAATTAGGGGTATTGCTGCGAACTTTAGAAAACCAATCAATATTACCGCTATCATCACAAAAATGAACTTAAATTTATTCGGTGCCCATTGTAAATTGGATAGCTTCATGGAGAACAGTTTAATTTCGCTGATTAAAAGGAAACAAAGTGCAAGCGTTAAAGTAGTTAAGAAATAAGTAGTACCTACAAAAGCAAAGTCATCTAACAAATATGGTAAGGAGATTACCAAAAAAGTGTTCATAGGTGTGTTTAAGCCAATGAAATCTTCCGTTTGCCGAGTGTCCACGTTAAATTTCGCTAACCGCAAAGCAGAGAATACGGTAATTAAAAAACCAGCGTAAGCAAGCCAATCTGCGCCCGCGAAAGAAAGCATTTTGTAGATGATGATTCCTGGCAAAAAGCCGAAACTAATCACATCCGCTAAAGAATCCAGCTCTTTCCCAATCTCCGACTTTACGTTAAGCAACCTTGCTGCAAAGCCATCAAAAAAGTCAAATACGCCAGATATAATCACAAAAAAGGCAACCGTTTTAAGGTCGCCGTTAAATGCATATATACTTCCTATACAGCCTGATAGTAAATTTGCGCAGGTTAGTGCGTTAGGTATATGTTTTTTTATCATTTTTAGAGGAGGTAAAAGAGAAAGGAACAAAGATGAAAGATTTATCAATCGCCTTTATTCCTTTCGCCTTGCTCTGTAATTATTTCAAGATAAAAAATAAGCAAGTCGTCGTTATTCCTTACTCTTTTATCCTTAAATCTCAATTAGCTATTCATCGAAACCAAAAACTCTTCATTAGATTTTGTGCCTCGCATTTGAGTCAATAAAAACTCCATAGCTTCCTGCGGGTTCATATCTGCCAAGTGGTTTCTTAAAATCCAAAGTCTTTGTAATGTTTCTTTGTCTAACAATAAATCGTCTCGTCTTGTGCTTGAAGCAGTCAAATCAATAGCAGGGAAAATACGTTTATTAGATAGTTTTCTATCTAATTGCAGTTCCATGTTACCAGTACCTTTAAATTCTTCAAAGATAACCTCATCCATTTTAGAGCCTGTATCTGTTAAAGCAGTTGCTAAAATAGTCAATGAACCACCGTCTTCAATATTACGGGCCGCTCCAAAGAAACGCTTTGGTTTGTGTAACGCATTAGCATCAACACCACCCGAAAGTATTTTTCCAGATGCCGGAGCAACAGTGTTGTAAGCTCTTGCTAAACGAGTGATAGAATCTAAAAGAATGACCACATCATGCCCACATTCAACCATACGTTTTGCTTTTTCCAAAACGATATTCGCGATTTTCACATGGCGTTCAGCTGGCTCATCAAAAGTAGAAGAAACAACCTCGGCTCTTACGCTTCTGGCCATATCCGTTACCTCTTCTGGGCGTTCATCAATCAATAAAATGATCAAATAAACTTCTGGATGGTTAGCGGCAATGGCGTTTGCAACTTCTTTTAATAAGTTGGTTTTACCCGTTTTTGGTTGCGCTACAATTAAACCACGTTGTCCTTTACCAATAGGAGTAAATAAATCCATGATCCTAGTCGAATGATCACTGGATTTCATGAATAAATTCAACCTTTCTGTAGGGAAAAGTGGCGTAAGATAGTCGAAAGGAACACGGTCTCTAACTTCTAAAGGAATTCTTCCGTTAATAGATTCCACACGAACCAAAGGGAAATATTTTTCGCCTTCTTTCGGCGGTCTTATGCTCCCTCTAACAGTATCACCCGTTTTTAAACCGAATAATTTTATTTGCGATTGAGAAACGTAAATATCATCAGGAGACGTCAAATAATTATAATCAGATGATCTCAAGAAACCATAACCGTCTGGCATAATCTCTAAAACACCTTCGTTAATAATTACATTATCAAAATCAAATGCATTGTCTTGGTTACGTTGCTTTCCGTTTTTATCGGGTCTAATCTGTTTTAGTTCTGATTTTTCAGTTTCTTCAGCATTAGATTTTTGCTCGTCACTACTTTCTGCCGCCTTAGCTCTTTTAGCAGGTTTCTCTGCAAGAAGCTTTTCTTGACTATCAAAAAGAGAAACATCCGACTTTGGCGTTGGAGTTATTTTTTCCTCTGCAACCGTAGTTTTTATAGTTCTAGCTCTCTTTTTTGGTTTTTCTTCAGCCTCTTCTTCTTGCGATGGTTCGCCCGAATTTCTTGCAGCTTCAATTAAATCTTGTTGTTCTTTTATTTTAGCTACCAGATCAGCTTTACGCAATGCTTCAGTGTTTTCTACACCAAAACTTTTTGCCATTTCACGAAGCTCAGAAACAAGCTTTTCGTTCAATTCGTTTGTATTAAACATTAATATGAATTATTATCAAGGGATTAAATTTGTGATTTATCCTAGAGATTAGGGTTAGACATTTAAACTTCAGTATGAATTTATTTGTTTTACTTAATCCGTAGACAAAGGATAAATTGAGATTATGGTGCAATAATATCGATTAATTTGTAATTCCTGAAATTTTCTTACATTTTTTTTCAGGTTGGCTATTATATTTATCAATTTAGCACAAAAATAATACAGAATGACCCGCAAAGAACTGATACACCAAATAAAAACGAAGAAATCTTTTTTAGCAATTGGCTTAGATACAGATATAAACAAAATCCCTAAACGCCTTTTAAGTCTTGAAGATCCGGTTTTTGAGTTTAATAAACAAATTATTGATTCCACTAAAGACCTATGTGTTTCTTATAAAATTAACACTGCGTTTTACGAGTGTAGAGGATTGGCAGGTTGGCAGTCGTTAATTAAAACTGCGGCTTATTTACCAAAAGATATTTTTTCGATTGCTGACGCCAAGCGTGGCGATATCGGCAACACATCTTCCATGTACGCTGATGCTTTTTTCAATAAAGAAAGCTCTGGGATGAGTTTTGATTCGGTGACAGTTGCGCCTTATATGGGTAAAGATTCGGTAACGCCTTTTTTGAAATACGAAAACAAATGGGTCATTTTATTAGCGCTAACTTCTAACGAAGGAGCGAAGGATTTTCAGTTTACAGAAAATTCCGAAGGATTGCTGTTTGAAAAAGTATTAAGAAAATCCCAAGAATGGGCAAATGCAGATCAAATGATGTACGTAGTTGGAGCAACTAGGGGAGAGGCTTTTCTAGAAATCAGAAAATCGGCACCTGATCATTTTCTTTTGGTTCCGGGAGTTGGTGCACAAGGTGGCTCTTTGGCTGATGTTTGCAAATACGGGATGAACAAGGACTGCGGATTGTTAGTCAATTCTTCAAGGGCGATTATTTATGCGTCGGGCGGAGAGGATTTTGCGGAAGCAGCTAGAGCGGAAGCAATGAAAGTTCAGCAACAAATGGCGCAAGAGTTAGTGGCAATTGGGTTTTAAATAAATGAAATCTTTAAACTCTCTCAAATTACCGGCAGCTTTATTTGGAGTTTCTTTTTTTTGGGGAACTACTTATTTGGCTATACGAGTCGCTGTAGAAACTATCCCTGCGGTGTATGTTGTAGGTTTAAGACACTTTATGGCGGGAATTATCCTTTTTACTTACTTGTTTTTAAGCAAAAAATTGGTTTTTCCGGGATGGCAAAGAATTTTTCAGAATATATTTTTAGCATCGCTAATGCTGATCTTAGCTAACGGATTAACAACTTATGGCGAAAAATCAATACCATCGGGCTTAACGGCTTTGCTGACTACGCTTTCCCCGCTTTTGGTTTTAATTATCAATTTGATGAGCGGTAAAGAGAAGTTATCTCCTAAAATTTTGACAGGTGTTTTGTTGGGCTTAGTGGGTATGGTAGTTTTGTTTTTCAATAGCTTAACCCAGCTTACCAACCCAACTTACCGTATTGGAATTATCGCAATTATTTGTGCAATTATTTTTTGGAGTATTGGTACTGTTTACTCTAAATCTGTAAAAAAAGACAACCACAATATTTTAGTTGATTTGTGCACACAAATGTTATTTGCAGGCATAAGTTTACTTTTGGCCGCCTTGATTTTAAAAGTTCCGATGGTTGTAAGTTCATGGAAAACATCCAATATGTTAGCTGTTTTTTACCTTACGTTTTTTGGCTCATTAGCAGGCTTTCTTTCCTATTTATATGCGTTAAGCAAAATGGCATCCACCTCTGTCTCCGTTTTTACTTATTTTAATGTGGTAGTCGCTTTGTTTTTGGGCTGGCTTATCTTAAATGAAGAGGTTACGTTAAGATTGGTGTTTGCAACCGTACTTATTTTGTTGGGAGTTTTAATTGCAAACTATAAAAGAAAAAATGCTCGACCTGCTGTACAGGGTATGTTAATTGAAAAATAATTTTTTAAATTTAGCAATGCCAACATCCGAAGCCATTCTTCATTTTATTTGGAAATATAAGCTGTTCAATTTGTTTGGCTTGCTTACCGCAGATGGGCAGGAAGTACAAATTTTGCAGTGTGGGATTCACAATATGGACTCGGGTCCTGATTTTTTTAACGGGAAAGTGAAAATTGGCGAAACCATTTGGGCCGGAAACATCGAAATCCATTTAAAATCTTCTGACTGGTTAAAGCATAAACACCAAACTGATAAAGCGTATGATAACGTGGTTTTGCATGTGGTTTGGGAACATGATCAGCCAATTT
>JBBSTQ010000293.1:0-4762 GCA_038235745.1 Sphingobacteriales bacterium | reverse complement strand
ATTGAAAAACTAGACGCCAAAGCGATTGATATTTTGCTCCACGGAACTGACGAACTAATTACTGTGCCGGTTGAGTACAACAAATGGAACGTTCAAAATTATCAGATTGATTTCGATGGGATAATCAAGATGCTGGAAGAGCAGAACGAGAAAAAAGCTGGAGCAAGTAGTATGGATTTGGAGGCTTTTCGGGTCTTAAAAAAATGTCCGTTATGCGAAGGCGCAAGACTTAAAAAAGAATCACTTCACTTTAAAGTTGACGAAAAAAATATTTTCGAGTTGGCTTCCATGGATATCAGTAGCCTGCAACTTTGGTTCGATGGTTTGGAGGATCGATTAAGCGAGCGCCAAAATGTAATTGCTAAAGAAATATTAAAAGAAATACGTTCGAGAATTGGCTTTCTGTTGGATGTTGGCTTGGTTTATTTAACGTTGGATAGAACCGCCAGAACTTTGTCTGGTGGCGAAGCGCAACGTATCCGTTTAGCAACTCAAATTGGTTCGCAACTGATGAATGTGATGTATATTTTGGATGAACCTTCCATCGGTTTGCACCAAAGAGACAACGATCGTTTGATAAAAGCCTTAAAAAATCTCCGCGATTTAAACAATACTGTTTTGGTTGTTGAGCATGATAAGGATATGATTTTGGAGGCGGACTATGTGATAGATATGGGACCGGCTGCAGGCGTAAAAGGCGGACAAGTAGTTGCGCAAGGTACAGCTGCTGAGGTTTTAGCTTCTAATACGTTGACAGCTTCTTACCTTAACGGAGAACGCGAAATTGCAATTCCCGAAAAAACGAGAGAAGGCAATGGATATGTTTTATCGTTGAAAAAAGCTTCAGGAAACAACTTAAAAAACGTAAGTGTCGATTTTCCATTAGGACAGTTTATTTGCGTTACCGGAGTTTCTGGCAGTGGAAAATCAACTTTAATTGGCGAAACGCTGTACCCTGTTTTAAACAAACACTTTTTTAGAGCGAAGAAAACACCGATGCCTTTTAAAGAAGTCAAAGGTTTGGAGCATATTGATAAGGTTATCGAGATTGACCAATCGCCTATTGGCCGTACGCCACGCTCTAATCCAGCGACCTATACAAGTGTTTTTTCCGACATCAGGAATTTATTTGTGGCTTTGCCTGAAGCGCAGATTAGGGGTTACAAACCTGGTCGTTTCTCGTTCAACGTAAAAGGCGGACGATGCGAAACTTGCCAAGGCGGTGGAATGAAGGTTATAGAAATGAACTTTTTGCCCGATGTGCAAGTCCCATGTGAAGCTTGTGGTGGTAAACGTTACAACCGCGAAACTTTAGAAGTTCGTTTTAGAGGGAAATCAATTTCTGATGTGCTGGATATGAGCATTGAAGATGCCTGCGATTTCTTTGAAAATATACCATCCATCTACCGTAAAATAAAAACTTTAAAAGATGTTGGTTTAGGTTACATTACTTTGGGTCAGTCTTCTACGACTTTATCTGGTGGTGAGGCGCAAAGAGTGAAACTGGCGACAGAACTTTCTAAAAAAGATACAGGAAACACTTTCTATATTTTAGATGAGCCAACAACTGGTTTGCATTTTGAGGATATTAACGTGTTGCTCGGCGTATTAAATATGCTGGTTGATAAAGGAAATACGGTTTTAGTGATTGAGCATAATTTGGATGTGATAAAAGTTGCGGATTACGTTGTAGATTTAGGTCCGGAAGGCGGAAATGGCGGAGGAAACATAGTTTATGCCGGTACACCGAAAGGGTTGACGAAAGTTAAAGAGAGTTTTACAGGTATTTTCTTGAAAAAGGAGATGGATAGTATGCGGAAGGTGAAAGTTTAGTTGTCGTAGAAATTGATTTTATTTCAGATTAAAATCTTTAAATTTAAAGTTCTGATTTATGTAATGAAATACGATCCAAAAATTCATTACCGCAGATCGATCCGTTTAAAAGGATATGACTATTCACGAGCTGGAGCTTATTTTATAACAATTTGTTGTGAAAAAATGGCTTGTCGGTTTGGAGAAGTAACTGAAGAAGGAATGATTTTAAATGAGCTCGGCGAAATAGCATATTCAGAATGGATAAAGCTTGAAGAAAGATTTGCTTGTTTTGAATTGGATGTGTTTCAAATTATGCCGAATCATATGCATGGGATTATTGTTTTGAAAGATGTTGACGGTGTCGGGGCAACCCTTGCGGTTGCCCAACCCCCAGCAGATCATATACTTGAAATAGATAGTTCGTTAAAAGAAGACAATCTATCAAAAGAAAAAGAAGAAGACAATCTGTCAAAAGAAGAAGATAATCTCAAAAAAGCAGATAAAACGGTAAGGGCGGGGGCGAGCCCCGCCCGACGGCAACAACGACAACCGAAAAAACAAAAACAACTATCGCCGACATCATCGGCGCTTACAAATCTCTCGTCTCAAACGCCTGTTTAAAAATATTCAAATCTAAAAATCAGATAATGGGGAAATTGTGGCAACGTGATTATTACGACCATATCATTAGAGATGAAAGAGCATACATAAACATTTCCCATTATATCATTAACAATCCCTCGAAATGGTATGACGATAAATTCTATAAAAAGCGGTAGCTCTATATTATTAAAAACATCATGCTAAAAAAAGACCGCTATCAAGCGTTTGTAGAATATTTCTCAAAACATCAACCCGAAGCAGAAACGGAATTGAACTATTCTAATCCCTTCGAGTTATTGATTGCCGTTATCCTTTCTGCACAATGTACTGATAAGCGAATCAACCAAATCACACCAAAATTATTCGAGCGCTATCCTACACCACAATCTTTAGCGTCTTCCACGGTAAACGAAGTTTTTACTTACATCCGTTCTGTAAGTTACCCCAACAATAAAGCAAAACATTTGGTTGGCATGGCAAAAATTCTATTGAGCGAATTCGGCGGAACAGTGCCTGAAGAAATAGATGACTTACAGAAAATGCCAGGCGTTGGGCGAAAGACGGCCAATGTAATAGCTTCGGTAATTTATAATGCACCAACGATGGCGGTTGATACCCATGTATTCAGAGTTTCCAACAGACTCGGTTTAACCACATCTGCAACAACACCTTTAGCTGTCGAAAAGCAATTGGTAAAATATCTGCCAGAAGACAAAATTCACGTTGCACATCATTGGCTAATTCTTCATGGCAGATATGTCTGTGTTGCCCGCAGTCCGAAATGTGAAATATGCGCAATAAGTCATTTCTGCAAATACTACGAGCAACAAAACACGCCCAGTGCATTAAAAAAGAAAGAAGAAGCCGAAGCTAAAAAAACGAGGCAAAAATCCCAAAAATTAAAGAAGGATAAAATAGCTAAGGAATTAAAAAAGCGTAGTATTAAATAATCATTTTATTCACATTAATTTGAAATACCAAACAACTTAATTAAGTTTAATAATTATAAATTTTTATTTACCAAAAAAATTAGCATTTTTGCAATGTTAAAAAATTAAAAGAGAGAAATACTAAAAATATTATATATGGCCGCAAGTAACGATAAAGCAAGTAGTGATAAATTAAAAGCATTACAATTAACCTTAGATAAGTTAGAGAAATCTTACGGTAAAGGGGCGGTAATGAAGCTTGGGGACGCACCAATAGAGGCAATGGAGTCTATATCAACTGGTTCGCTAGGTCTGGATATCGCTTTAGGAATTGGTGGCGTACCAAAAGGAAGAGTGATTGAAATTTACGGTCCAGAGTCTTCTGGTAAAACTACTTTGGCAACGCACATTATTGCAGAGGCACAGAAAAAAGGCGGAATTGCTGCATTTATTGACGCGGAACACGCTTTCGATCAATTTTATGCAAAAAAGTTAGGTGTAGATATTGAAAACTTATTGATCTCTCAACCAGATAATGGGGAACAAGCTTTAGAAATTGCTGACAACTTGATCCGTTCTGGAGCAATTGATGTAATTGTGATTGACTCTGTCGCTGCGTTGGTGCCAAAAAGTGAGATAGAAGGCGAAATGGGTGATTCCAAAATGGGTTTGCATGCTCGTTTAATGTCACAGGCTTTACGTAAGCTAACCGGTACTATCAGTAAAACTAACTGTTGTTGCATTTTCATTAACCAGTTACGTGATAAAATCGGAGTAATGTTTGGTTCTCCTGAAACTACTACAGGTGGAAATGCATTGAAATTTTATGCTTCTGTTCGTTTAGACATCCGTCGTATTGCTCAGATCAAGGACAGTGATGAAGTAGCGGGTAACCGAGTAAAGGTTAAAATCGTGAAGAATAAAGTTGCACCACCTTTTAGAATTGCTGAATTTGACGTTATGTTTGGACAAGGTATTTCTAAAGTCGGAGAAATTGTAGATTTAGGTGTTGAGTACAACATTATTAAAAAAGCAGGATCTTGGTACAGTTACGGCGATACCAAACTTGGACAAGGAAGAGACGCAGTAAAGCAATTGCTGATGGATAACCCAGAACTTTCTGATGAGTTAGAAGGTCGGATTAAGGACGCTGTTTCTGGTGTAACTTTAATGGTAGAACCTGAATAGATTACAAAATTCAATTTAAAATTTTAAAAGCAACATTGTGTTTTTCATGATGTTGCTTTTTTTTGAGACAAGATCTTGTTGTTAATCATCTTTTTTAACATTCTAAAATCAAAATAATTCAAAGCTTGCCCATTTACAAACAGAATTTCTATTTTAGCCTTATGGAAGAACAAAACGACGGACAATTAAATATAGAGTTATCAGAAGATATGGCGGAAGGTACTTAT
>JBBSTQ010000292.1:0-4769 GCA_038235745.1 Sphingobacteriales bacterium | reverse complement strand
TTATAGTATTTGCTGTAAATTTCGGCTTCTAAAGATTGTAGAATATTCCTCACAGGAAACTCGGCAATCTTAATCTCTTTATCCAGATTTTCGATAATACTTGCGATGGCATCTTCTTGCAGGTAGCTCAAAAACTTGATTTTATATACCGTACATTTTAAAAACAAGCTTTCGTTGGTTTCTTTTTTAGCTAAAACTTGCAACTCCTCTACCTTTTTTAGCGCAGCTTGCGGTTGCCCAATACTTTCTAAGGAATCAATGCTGTAAAAGACATCGTTAAAGTTGGTTTGTGCAATTGTAGTTTGCGTAAGGCCGAAAGCAAACAATAATAAAACGTATATTTTTTTCATATTCGATTTTCAATTCACTAAAACGTGATTTATTGGTAGATGCAATTATTCAGATTATTCCATAGTTCTGTTGATGATTTTTTGTAGATCGGCAGTATATCTTAATTTGGATGACGCCGGAACACCGAAATTGTTAATGGCTTCTCTTTGCATTTTTTCTGCCTCGTAGTAAAAACCAGATTGATAAAGTAGCTGCGCTAAAGCAACTTTTGACTGGTAATTTCCTGGGGCTAGTAACAGCGCATGTTGGCAATATTCAATTCCTTTTGTAAGGTAGTTTGGATCTTTGGCTTTATACTTGACAATTTGACTTGCCACGTAGCTTAATGCGTTAGAAAAATAGCCCTCAACGGGTTTTGAGCTGATTTTTACAGTTGTTACGCCAGTTGCACTATTTTGTTGTTTCACTTTCTCTGTTAATTCAGCATCTCGTTTTTTTGCGGAGTCTAGCGTGATTAAAAGGAATTTATCGTAAGTTTTAAATAGGTAATTCAAATAATTTGTAGTGTCTTTTATGTTTTTATAATAACCCATCATCACCCAAGAGTTAAAGGGTTCTTTTTTATAAACGCTTCTATGAAAGTGATATTGATATGAACGAGCAGCACTTCTGATAAGATCAAAATTCTTTGTTTTTGTTGCATAAGCTATGGTGTTATCTATCGAACGCTTAGTAAAACTAGGAGAATAGTTTTTATACTCCTTTTTTAAAGTTGAAAGGTAAAGCTCCTTATTAGCAACTTCTTTTTTTATTGCTAAACCGCCGCTTATTGGACCAGATCGCATAATTAAAAGCAATATTTCAGGATCGTCCGAATCGCTTTCAACCATTTGTTCAGCAAACTTTTCTATCAGTTCGCCATTGTCAAATTGTTGCAGCTTTAATTTAATCTCTATAAAATGCTTCAGCTCTTGTTTTGTGATGGTGTTGTTGGTAAATTTTGCTTTATAAACCTTCAGAAAGTTTAGCGTCTTTGCCTTTTTAACAGCACTATCACGCAAAATTTGAAAATCAGTCACTTTACTTAAAGTTCCAAAGTCGCTGGCGAGGAAATTACTATCGCTATCGAAAACAAAGTATTTAGGCAAAGTGCTTCGTTGACCTTTCTTGGCTAAAAATGAAGTCAACTTTGGATTGTCTCCCAAAATTGACCGAAAACACAAAAAATTCTCGCTCAAAAAATCAGCTGTTTCTTTATTTGCAAGAGGGGAGAACTTTGCTACTTTATTACTACTTTCTTTGTAATAGCTGGGCGACTGAAACTCAATAAAAATCAGTTTGTTGCTAGGATTCGAAAAAATTACTCTTCCTGATGTATCAATTTGGGCAAAAGCAGACCAGCAAGAAAAGCAGAAGAAAATGAGCAGACAATGTTTTTTCATTAGATCAACAGCAAATCACAAGTAGGTATTTATAGAAAAAAGAGTGGCTTCAAAAATTATCTTTTTAAAAAAAAATAATCTCAAAATTCATGTTAATGCAATATGCAAAATAAAAATTTATCAAGTTAAATAAATTAACTTTAACTGTTTAAAACGAATTTAGAGAAGGTATTAAAGATAGTCTTTAGGTTTGCTGATTGTTAAAAAAACCGTATATCGATTCAAAAAGAGAAGAGAATTATACATAGCGTATTGAGCAAAAAAACCTGCTCCTGCTCAATATGTCTGTACTTTATTGAAAAGTCATAGGTTGAATTTTTTTTTTGCCCAACTAAGAACTATCCACAAAACCTTAACGGAGTGTTTAATGTTTTTGCGCCACAATAGCTACTGCGTTTAAGTTTTTAGCATACTTTGTAAACGTTTTTCGTAATGCCAAAACACGCTTTCGCTCCTCGGGATGCGTGAGCAGTTTAAAAATTATTTTTATAAAATTGACAACCCCTTCTTCGGCAAGCATTCGCCGAGGTTCCAACAAAAGCATCCGGCTGTTACTTACAGAAAGCACTTTAAACCCCTGCTTTTCTAATAATATTTGCCATTCGGGAGTGGTTAACGGCCGGGCATTCACATGAGAAACACGAGCCAATTCCTGTTTCATCAAAACATAACTTTTTTCGGAAAGATCATCTTCAACCAAACTCAACTCGTGTATTCCGTATAAACCGCCAGTTTTTAAAATACGATGTGCTTCTGCAATCATTTCCGACTTTCGATGGTCGGCATGCATAGTCAATATCGCTTCGCCATAAACCTTATCAGCAACGGCATCGGGCAAACCCGATTTTAAAACATCGGCCACCAAGAGTTCGCAATTTTCAAAGGGAAAGCGTTGCTTCAAGTTTTTTACAGAATCCGCATCTCGCTCAATACCAACGTACGATTTTGGTTTTTTGCCAAAGTAATATGAGCAGTAAAACCAAGACCTGGCGCAAACTCAACAACGTCATCATTACCAATGATATTGAGATTTTTGATGAGTTGTTGGGTAAGCTTTAGCCCGCCCGGTCGAAGTACTTTTTTACCGAGCCTACTCAATAAATCGTAGCTTTCCGTTTTTTCAATGGTTTTTTTGCCCTGGTATTTTTAGGCTTGGTCGGCAACCTTTTCTACCCTGTTAACTTGGTCGCCTTTTGCTAAAGTTAACCTTACAATGCTTTGGGCGTTTGCTTTTAAATCATGCGGAACGCTTGGATCTAAAGTTACAATGTCGCCTTTTTTTAGGGTATGAGTTTCGCCATTTACACCAAATTCAATTTCGCCGTCAAAAATTTCTACCACAATTGGGAAAGGCGTTTTATGCTCTTTCATCACTTGGTTTTCCAAAAATGCAATACGGATCTCCTTGGTAAAATCGCTTTCAAACAATACGGATATTGCTGGTTTGTTGTCGTTGAAGTTTAGGTCTTCTAATATGGATGCTTTTTTCATGATTGTGTTTTTTTTAGTAAAGTAGGGTTTGTGCTGATTGCTTGATATGACGGCAGTCACTTTTTTTGGCTGATGTTTAAAATCCGGCTGGATTTTACTTAGAGATGATGAATTTTAAGCGGTCAGGGACTTTCGCAGGCGATGCCATGTTATAAATAAAGTGTATTTCATAGGACTAAAATCTAAATTATTTATTAGCATCTGATTTTGTTTAGTACATTAGGTTATTGAATACTTAAAATATAATCTGTAAAACAACACAACATGATTGACATTACTATACCGTTTCAAAACAAAGAATACACTATTAGAGAAGTTGAATTACCCAAATTTGGAAAAGTATTTGTTTCAACCGTTGCGCTGAACGATTCATTGATGAATGACGCTGGAGGTTACGTTTCTGACGAGGCTAAGGCAATTGACGAGAAGATTTTTCACTTTGTTGAACAAGAAGAGCTCGAATTACCAGACGATGATTTAGTTCAGTTGTTAATTGAACAAGCGCAGTAGCTGGATACTCAGGAGTTTTTTAAAACCTGTTAGTCTGAATCCGCTCTCTTGCGCTGAATAGATTTATTAACAAATATTCACTCATATTTAATTTCATTTACTACCTTTATTGCTAAAATTCTTAGTTATGAAAGTCGTTTCTTTTTTTGCTGGTGCTGGAGGTCTTGATTTGGGCTTTGAAAATGCTGGTTTCGATGTTATTTGGGCAAACGAATATGACAAGGAGATTTGGGAAACTTTTGAAAAAAACCATAAAAACACCATTTTAGACAGAAGAAGTATTGTTGATATTCCATCAGATGAAGTCCCAGATTGTGACGGAATTATAGGAGGTCCACCATGCCAAAGTTGGTCTGAGGCAGGGTCTAAACGTGGGATCGCTGACAAAAGAGGTCAACTTTTTTACGACTTTATGCGAATCTTAGCTGACAAAAAGCCTAAATTTTTTTTAGCAGAAAATGTCTCTGGAATGTTGCTACCAGCACACAAAGAAGCGTTGGCAAATATTAAAGAAATGTTTCAAGAAATTGGTTACGATTTGTCTTTTGAATTGTTGAACGTTTCTGATTTTGGTGTCCCTCAGGATAGAAAGAGAGTTTTCTTTATAGGGTATAGAAAAGATTTAGGCCTCAAATTCAACTTCCCTGAATCTACCACAACAAAAGATAAAGTTACTTTGCAGGATGTTATTTTTGATTTGAAGGAGAATGTGCTACCTGCAAAGGAAGGCAACTATACAAATGGTAAGGAATGTGACATTTCTAATCATGAGTATATGATTGGCGGATTTTCATCAATTTTTATGTCGAGAAACAGAGTACGTTCGTGGGACGAAGTTTCTTTCACAATTCAAGCTGGCGGTCGTCATGCACCAATACACCCACAAGCACCAAAAATGAAATTCATTGAACAGAATTTAAGAGAGTTTGTGAAGGGAAGCGAAGATTTATATCGCCGTTTAAGTGTTAGAGAATGTGCAAGAATCCAGACTTTTCCGGATACTTTTAAATTTTATTATAAAAGCGTTGTCGCTGG
>JBBSTQ010000291.1:0-4786 GCA_038235745.1 Sphingobacteriales bacterium | reverse complement strand
TTTTCCTTATTTTTACCCAAAATAGCGCCAGTTTATGGAAACAATAAATATTAAAGCTTACACTTCTGATGATTCACAAATAGAAGCTTTGAAAGCTTTTATGAAGGCTTTAAAGATTAAGTTTGAGGTTTCAAAGGACATGCCCTACAATCAGGACTTCGTTGATAAAATTTTACAAGGGGATAAGGATTTAGCAGAGGGTAAAGGAAAGAAGATAACGTTAGATGAGTTGAATAGCTTATGGAAGTAATCTTTTTACCGAAAGCACAAGAAGATTTAAGCTTTTGGATAAAATCTAAGAACGCTAAAGTTTTAAAAAAGATTTCTCAACTAACCGCATCTATAATTGAAAATCCGACTCAAGGAATTGGTAAACCGGAAGGTTTAAAACATCAACTGTCTGGTAAATGGTCACGAAGAATTTCGCTTGAACATCGATATATTTATCAGATTGAAGCGAATAAAATAAATGTGTTTTCGCTTAGAGGTCGCTACTAAACGAATAGGATTATTACGCATTCATAATCCGATTATTCCTATTGCCCCTACAAGATTACCCCTTCACAAAGAACTCAATCATTCACTCCATTACTTATTCAAAATCAATTTGTTATACAAAAAACTTACTCTTTCAAAAAAAATAGATTTCCCTTCAAAATTCGCTTCTTCCCAATGAACTACCCACAAACCCTCGACTACTTATACACCAAACTCCCAATGTTTACCCGAGTGGGGGCAGTTGCTTACAAAGCTGATTTGAACAACACCATCGCCTTCTGTAAACATTTAGACCATCCGGAAAACAAATTTAAATCGGTTCACGTTGCTGGCACAAACGGGAAAGGATCTACATCACACATGTTGGCAGCGGTTTTACAAAAGGCGGGTTACAAAACAGGTTTATACACTTCGCCACATTTAAAGGATTTTAGAGAACGAATCAAAATAAATGGGGAAATGATTTCTGAGCTGGCCGTGGTTGATTTTGTTGAAACAAATAAAACGTTTATCGAAGAAATTTCTCCTTCCTTTTTCGAAGCGACTGTTGCTATGGCTTTTGAGTATTTTGCAAATCAAAAAGTAGACATTGCGGTAGTAGAAGTTGGTTTAGGCGGACGCTTGGATTCTACCAATGTAATATCGCCAGAACTTTCTGTGGTTACCAATATCGGCTATGACCACATGAACATATTGGGGAGCACTTTAACTAAGATTGCTGGAGAAAAAGCAGGAATAATAAAGCCATCAACGCCCGTTATCGTGGGAGAATACCAAGAGGAGATTGCTTCTGTTTTTCAAACCAAGGCTCTAGAAAATAATTCGGATTTAACTTTTGCCAGTAGCGAATGGTGCCATGAAGGAAGTGAGATCATCGATGGCAAAAGAGCAATCATCATCCATGGGAGAGAAGAAACCTTTAATTTGAACCTGGATTTAACGGGCACTTATCAAGTCAAAAATGTAAAAACTGTTTTATCCGCTGTAAAGGAGTTGAATAAAAAAGCTGTCCATATTTCTGATGAGCAATTAACATCCGCCTTGAGCGAAGTAAAAAACCTAACCGGCTTAATGGGACGCTGGCAAACTTTACAAGAAAAACCATTGGTCATCTGCGATACCGGCCATAATGAGGACGGAATCAAAGAAGTGTTGTACAACATTTCTTTAACGCCACACCAGCAATTAAGAATGGTTATCGGAATGGTAAAAGACAAAGAAATTTCTAAAATACTGAGTCTCCTTCCAAAAGAGGCCATCTATTATTTTTGCGAACCAAATTTAGAAAGGGCCAAGCCTGCTTTAGAACTTCAAAATGAGGCTAGAGAATTAGGTTTGCTAGGAGAAGCCTTCTCCAGCATCCAATCGGCACTCAACAAAGCTAGGGCTGATGCTAGAGATGGCGATTTAATTTTTGTTGGTGGAAGTACGTTTGTAGTTGCCGAGGTGGTTTAGCTTCAACATAACTTACTCTGGTTCAAACCGCTCTATCTTATAGTTCAATATAATTACGCCCAATTTGCTTTGGTAGCCCATAACTGGTGCAATCACTCTGGCAACAGAGTCGCTGGTATTCAACACCGTCACACTATCCACTGTCAAGTAACTTTTATAATCATCGGAAGCAATTGTGCCTTCTAATTTCTTGTTGGTCGAATTGATGATCTTTCCATCTGCGTTAAGCAAGCTAATATCCTGAATGTTCTTCTCTTTCACCAAATCGGTTGTAAACACATTGATTTCGTCCAAGTTATTGCGCAACATTTCAGATCTTATTGCCCAAACCAAAGGCTTTGCAGTTAGCATCAGCATCCTTTTGTTTTGTTTAACTATCAAAGAGTCAGCTTGTATCGTCAGATTGTCTTTCAACTGGTTTATCTGATAGTTCTTATAAAAATAAATTACCGCACCTGCTAATATCAAGACTCCGATAATGATGAATCTGTAATCTATACTCTTCTTTTTTGTGGTTTCCATGTGGTATTAATTTGTAAAAACGTTATGACTAAAACTCTTGTTGGGTTAGTGCCGACTGTTGATTTCGATTTCCCGCAACTCAGTGGTTGTGCCCGCACTACACTTGTTTTCCATAAGCAAAAACTGAACCGACCTTTTTAAATGTAACCCTAAGGACGCATTATTTCAATTAAAATATCCATAATTGCCTGTATTAAAAACGAGGGATTTGTATTGCCCGTTCTGACTTTAATAAGAACAATTTTTCCCTTTCGGAGGTAAAAATCGGCTCTCTATAAACCTTTCGGAACTTCCGAATCTTAACAAGCTTCACGTTTTTTGAAAATTCTATTTTCTTTGTTCGCTTGTCTGGTTTTTAATATTGAAAGCCGGCGCCTCATAATCCTTAGGCAGGTAATCTGCAGGAATGGTGCTCATGTTTCCGTCTCTGGCTGCTCTGTAATGCGGCGACAGAATTTCTATCCCAGCTTCATTGCAGGCATCTTGAATATTTTGGTGGAGATTAGAGTAGATTATGGCCTGCTTACTGGCATGTTTGGTAAAAGCATTAATCTGATAAGCCACATAATAATCTTCTAAACTGGTTTGTAGTACAAAAGGAGTAGGTTCTTTTTCTACCAATTCGGTTTTTAAAGCAGCTTTTATTAGCACCTCGTGTAATATTTTCCATGGCACATCGTAACCGATGGTAACAGTGGTATGCACAATTAGCCCTGGGGAATGTGCTCTAGCACAATTTGCGGTGTAATTTATGGTGCTTCCTGAAAGCACTGCTGAGTTAGGTACCGTAATGTCTTCGTTTTTGATGGTTTTAATACGGGTAACCAACATTGTCTTTTCCATTACATCTCCCACGTGGTCGCCAATTTTTACACGGTCGCCAATCTTAAACGGGCGCATATAAGTAATTACTAAACCAGCTACCATGTTAGTTATCGCACTTGATGATCCTAAGGAAATTAAAATACCCAAGAAAACTGAAACACCCTGAAACGCTGCCGAATCTGACCCTGGTAAATAAGGCCAGATGATAACCAGCATGAACGCATAAAGCACAAACTTTAAGATATTAAAAGTTGGGTAAGCCCAATCTTGATGAAAACCTGAAACTTGAATGTTGCCTCTTGCGATTTCTAACACAAAATAACGCATCCCTTTTATGGTGTACTTAAAAATAATATAAATTACAATGATTGTAATTAAATCGGGCAAAAAGTTTACGATAGCGTTTAAAGACGAGAACAAAGGCGTTAAAAACCATTGAATCAATTGCCCCGTTAAGCTTTTTGTCTGTGGAAAAATGCTGAACAATAAAGGCAACGACAGGTAGATGATGAGTATGATCACTAAAACCCTAATCACATTATAGACCTTTAAAATGAGTGCTTTAATTTGTTCTGGCGTAAATATTTTGATTTTTTTACTGTTTAAAAAGTCAAAAAGCTGTTGGTTTTTAACCTCAAAATAATGCTCCCCTGTTTTAAAAAGTTTATTTATGAGCCTTATTAATATGGTAATACCTATGATAATAGCAAGGGCAATCCCGATTTTTTTTGCCCAATTAATTACACTGTTCTCTTTCTTTTTTAAAACGACTTCGGTTTTTATCTTTTGTAGATACTCGTTCGCAAGGCCGGCAGCGGTTTTATTAAACCAAAGCGCATCCAAATCAGTAATGGCTATAATTACTATCTCATTGTTGTAAATAATATCGTAACTATCTTCACTTTGTTGAATCATCAAAGAATCGGCTTTGAAAAAAGGATTTTGGTATAAGTTTTCTATTTTTTTAGAAATTGATTCGGCTCTGTCATTAGCTTTGAAGGAACCTACCCTTATAAACACATTAAATAAGGTGTCATTAAGTAAGGTTACGGGAAAACCTTTAGTCTTCTTCTTTAGCTCGGCAATTTTTTTACTCTGTTGCAAACGCCTAACAGAATCCGCTTTATTAATTGCCGTTAATTTTGCTTGCAGTTCCTCTGTTTTTATCTGGTCACCCTGTACGCCTTTTAATTCTTCCTGTATTTGTTGTTTCAGCACAGAATCCATTCGGCTTTGTTGCTGTTGCCTAATTAAAATGCTTTCTGTTAGATGTAAAGAATCGTTTCTTAGAGAGTCGGCCGTAACGACCTCCTTTTTACTGGCTGCTTTGTTTTGCGAGAAGGAAGCAGACGTGTTGAGTAATAGAAATAGTATAATAAAACACTTTAAAAGGCTAGCCATAACTAATAACAAGTTGAAGCAATAAATATAAATAAAGCTTTCAGTTATTTGCGAAATAAGCGAGCGGATTAAGTAAGAGTTGTGA
>JBBSTQ010000290.1:0-4801 GCA_038235745.1 Sphingobacteriales bacterium | reverse complement strand
ATGTAATTTTGAAGGAGTGAATGATAGAAGGATTGAATGCTCCATGTAATTTTGAAGGAGTGAATGATAGAAGGATTGAATGTTCCATGTAATTTTGAAGGAGTGAATGATAGAAGGATTGAATGCTTCATATAATTTCGAGAAATTGAATTTTAAATAATAGAAGGCTCTGTATAATTTTGAAGGATTGGATGTGGTGGAAACCAACTTTACAGTTTGAAAAGTTACCTTCCAAACTTCGGACTACTGACCACCGACCTCAGACTTTTAACCAATTCGAAAGGCCACCATCCCAACTTCGGACTACCAACTAAAAACCACTGACTTAAAATAAAATGACAAACAAAAAAGCTGTAATTGATATCGGCACCAATACTTTCCATTTGCTTATTGCAAGTGTGGATGAAAACAATACTATTGAAGTAATTTATAAAAACACCATTCCGGTAAAATTGGGCGAAGGCGGTGTTAACAAAGGTTACATCACTCCAGAAGCTTATAAAAGAGGCATTGACGCTTTGCTCCTGTTTCGTTCAGCTTTAGATGAACATCAGATGGATTCTATAAAAGCAACGGCTACCGCAGCGGTAAGAGGTGCTTCAAATGGGCAACTTTTTATAGACGAAGCCTTAGCAAAAGCGAACATAAAAATTGACATTATCGATGGTTTAAAAGAAGCCGAATACATTTATGCTGGGGCAAAGGGCGCTGGTGTTTTAAATGATGAAACTGCTTTAATAATGGATATTGGAGGTGGAAGTGTGGAATTCATCATCTGCAACAACCAACAAATCTTCTGGAAAAAAAGCTATTTATTGGGCGCCGCTAGGTTGCTGGCAGATTATTATCAGCAAGAAAGCGCAATTGACCAAGAAACCCTCGCAGAAATGCACAAATTTTTCGAACTCACGTTGGCAGATTTAATCTCCGAAACCCAAAAGTTTAAACTGCGTTCGCTAATAGGGACCGCCGGTGCTTTTGATTCTTTTGCAAATATCGTATCCGTACAAAAAAATACAACCTTCGATGCTGGAATTGCAAAAGGCTACGATTTTAATTTTACGGAGTTCAACAGCCTGCTAACTGAAATTATAGCTAGTACGCATCAACAAAGAGAACAAATGGAGGGGTTAATCCCGTTGCGGGTAGATATGGTTTTAATGGCTTCTATACTTACCCAGCTTGTATTAAAAGAAACCCAAATTGAAAAAGTACTAACCTGCACCTATTCCTTAAAAGAAGGTTTATTGCTTAGTGCTGAGTAGATAATGATTGAAGGATTGAATTTTGAATGATAGAATAATTATCTAGCGTGAATAACCCCATACTCAATCCTTCTCTCATTCAAAACTAATTCTAATCGGCAAAGCATCCACTCCTTAAAACTATATAGGTTATTCGCCAAAACTAGTACTAATGAACCAATGACTTAATGAACTACTCTTCATTCTCTCCTTCAATCATTCAAAATTAATTTACCGAACATTGCAAAGCATCCACTCCTTAAAAATTTAATAGGTTATTCGACAACACCAGCACTAATGAACCGATGACTTAATGAACTAACTCAATTCAAAATTCACTCAGCTCTTTATACAGCCTCTCTGTTGGCAAACCCATTACATTAGTATAGGAACCGTTGATGGATTTTACGCCAATCATTCCAATCCAGTCTTGGATGCCATAAGCACCAGCTTTATCAAAAGGTTTGTAGTTATCAATATAATACCAAATTTGTACGTCGCTTAAATCGCTGAACGTCACATCGGTTTCTTCGGAGAAAGTAAAGCATTGTGTAGCACTTTTAAGCGTAACCCCAGTAATTACCTTGTGTGTTTTGTTATTCAATTTACTCAACATCGCAAAAGCGTGATCAGCGTCTCTTGGTTTGCCCAACAACTCGTCGCCTAAAATCACTACAGTATCAGAAGTGATAATAATTCCATCTTCCAAAACATCAAAAGCATCTGCTTTAGCTTTAGAGATATAGCCTGCCACATCCTTTAAATCCAAGGTTTCGGGATAGCTTTCATCAACATCTTTCAACATTAACTCGTATTTATAACCCATCAAGGTTAAAAGTTCTTGCCTTCGTGGCGATTTAGATGCTAGATATATTTTTTTAGACACTGTTCTTTTTTTGTTACAGCACAAAAATGCAACAATTATCTTTTAATGATAAAATTAAATTGGACTTTGAAAAATTATGTCTGTCAAATTTATAAACGTCTTTTTTTATCGACTGAGATCTTTTTTGGTACTGATTATGTCTTACAAGAAATGAAAAACAGAAACTAATGTCTACTAACTTAGAATTGCATCCTTCATTAAATCTTTTAACACATCGGTTTAATCAGGTAAAAAGAATCAATAACAGCAACGAAGTCGCAAGCTTCTATAATAGTTGCGTACAACGCTTAAGCGACAGCTCAAGATGGGATTATATGAGTTTATTCGATTTTCCTTATCGAGTAACCACTCACGATAAATTTGGATTTCCTATTTATGGAAAGCCAGAAACTGGCGATTACTTAAAGATAACATCAACAGCTACTTTCCAAGTTAATAGTATTCTTTGGTTGCGCTTAGAAAACGTGAGTCTCAAAAAGGAGCTCAGTTATTCAGAAGAGGTGCTTTCGATGACTTTAAGGGAGACAGAAAACATTGGCGCACTTAATGAGTTGTTGCATACGCAGCAATTAAAAAGTAAGTGCGTTGTAAACTTACGCCGAATACTAAATACGGTAAGCGTAGATATTAAAGTCGACGATCAAAATGTAACAAAAAAACAAAAGAGTCTCGTGGATTATTTCAAATGGGAAACTTTCGCAAAGCAAATATTATTACAACTATAATTTTAATTTAAAACAATTTATCATGAAAGATCAAGAACAAATCGTATCCGATTTAAAAGGATTAATTAGCATTTTAAACGACGGAAAAATAGGTTACAAAGAAGCTGTAGAAAACGTTGAGTCAGAAAATTTAAAATCAACTTTTATAGAATTTAGCAATCAGCGCTCTGCTTATGCGCAGGAGTTAAAGCAACACATTCTACTACACGGTGGAGAGTCAGATAACGAAGAAGGTGGAGTTTTAGGTGCTTTACACAGAGGTTGGTTAGACATTAAAGAGGTTTTTACCTCGAAAGATGATAGTGCAATTTTGGAAGCAATTGCAACTGGAGAGAAAGCGGCTTTAGAAAAGTATGACGAAGTTTTAGAAAACTACCGTGACCATGCAGATCACCATGCAATGTTAACTAAGCAAAGACAAGGTGTTGCTGATGCGTTACGCAAGATTGAAAGCTTAAGTGCTCAATACTAATTGCACTAATCTCAAATTTGAAACCCCTAATTGGTAGTACCAGTTCGGGGTTTTCTTATTTCAATGTTCCGTCGTGTGCATCAGGTTTTAAAACTGACCATTTGCCTTGCACTTTCAACACCTTTTCAATCACGTCTCTAACCACGCCTTCGCCACCTTTAAATGCCGAAATATAACTACTCACATCTTTAACTTCCTGCACAGCGTCTGCCGGTGCAACAGCCATGCCAACTGTAGCCATAATTTCTAAATCTGGCAAATCATCACCTGCGTAAAGAACTTCTTCCGGTTTTAAATTGTGTCTTTTTAGGAAATCTAAAAACATGGGCATTTTATAGGATGCATCTAAATACACATCTTTTATGCCCAATCCTTGCAATCGTTTTTTAACAGCTTCGGTTTTTGCTCCCGTGATGATGGCCATGTGATAACCTTTTCTTACAGCTAACTGCATGGCAAAGCCATCTTTAATGTTAAACTGTCGAAGTTGCTCGCCACTTTCTGTTACTAAAATGCTTCCGTTTGTTAATACGCCGTCCACATCAAAAATAAACGTGGTAATATCCTTTAATTTTTCTAACATCCTACCTGCTAACCTCTAAAAATGTCCAACAAATCACTCAATTGTGAAGCTTTTTGATCCGTAATATTGTCTTTAAACACTACTGCCATTGCCTCTTCTAACTTAATGTTTGCTAAAAGCGCCAAACCTTTGTCGCTAATTAAAATATCAACCGCTCGTCTATCCCTTTCAGAAACAGTCCGGGTAACTAACTCTTTGCTAACCAACCTATCTACAATCCTTGATGCATCCGACATTTTATCGAGCATGCGATCCTTTATGATATTTATCGTTGCAGGTTTTGGATGTTGCCCTCTTAAAATTCGTAGAATGTTGAATTGCTGAGGCGTAATTTTCGATTTACTCAATTCGGCTTTAATCAAGCTATTGAGCCAATTGTAAGTGTATATTATATTTACAGATGCTTTTTGATAGTTATCTTTAAATTTAGCATTCTGAATCTCTTTTTCGATTTCCATATATAAGATATGATTAACTGGTGCGCTTATCGCTTTGCTTTTCTTTTTTATATTTCCAAGGGCAGTGTTTGCAAACATTTTTACAGCAGTACCCTCTTTGTAAATGATAATGCTCTGTAAAAACGAAGTTCCCATCTTCGTTCACATAATAATCTAACTTTTCTTTCAACATTAAAGAATTTTTACCGGTAAAGAGTTACTAAAATAACTTTTTAATTGATTCCCGTCACCATGAATTGTCCAAATTTCTTTCGGTTGCACCTGATTGATGGTCTCCAAAATATCGTCCCAATCTGCATGGTCAGAAATATACAAACTTTCATCATTTCCGTACTGCAAATTTTTCCAACCAGATGCAAACATTTTTACCACGCCAGTTGCCTTAAAATAACTATTGAAAGTTAACGGAGGCACCATATAAACCTGATTTTCT
>JBBSTQ010000289.1:0-4829 GCA_038235745.1 Sphingobacteriales bacterium | reverse complement strand
TGATGGCTTAGCGCTATCAGACCAATTGATTATCGTAAAAGAAGGAAAAATTGTAAGGCAAGGACATCCCAGAGAACTCTATCTTCGCCCAGAAAAAGCCTATGTTGCCAACCTTTTAGGCAAAGCAAATATTTTGAAAAATTTAAGCTTTTTGCCTAGATCGGGAACAGAATTTGCCGTTTATCCGCACCAAATCAGTTTATCCTACACAAATGGAGAAGCCGAAGCGGTAATCAAATCAACTCATTTTTGTGGATCATATCAAGAAGTTGAGCTAATTGCCGAAAGTAAAATCATTTTGGTACACGATCCAGAGTTTATCCCTTTTGCAAATGGCGAGAAAGTCTATTTTGATATTTTGGCTTATCAGGAGCTGGAAGCATAGGAAACACGAACTAAAAATTCAAATTATCGCTCATTAAAAACGTTTTCAAACTCATTATTTGGATGCCATCTTTTGTGGTAACCGTTTGTGAGTTTGGCGTGATCACAAAATTGCTTTCCGTTTTTAAATCGGAAATACATTCATAATATCCTCGCGTTAAAACCGGCGCATTTGAATATTTAATTTCAATGGTTGCCACCGGATTAATACCTTTTACCAAAACCAAATCCACTTCTGCACCGTGATGCGTTCTGTAATAATAAAGTTTAATTTCTTTTGCCAAAGCAGCGTGAATCTGCTCAACCACATACCCCTCCCAAGATGCACCCAAAGCAGGATTAGTTTGTAGTTGCGTAAAAGCGTTGATTTGCAGTAAATGATGGGAAACACCCCAAGTCCTGACATATAACTTTGGAGACTTTACCAACCTTTTGCTATTGTTCACATGCCAAGGTGCTAACCGTCTAATTAGATAAGCACCTTCCATATAATTCAAGTACTTTTTAGCGCTGGTACCCGTAATCCCTAAAGACCTACCCAAGTTTTGCATGTTTTCTATATCGCCATTCAAATGCGCTAACATGCTCCAAAGTTTACCAATCAACTGCGGACTTAAGTTAATCCCAAACAGCAAATTTATATCCCGATAAATGTAGGTTTGGATAAAGCTTTCGCTCCACTCTGTCCACATTTTATCTGATTTTAACTGCAACGCCTCGGGGAAACCACCTCTAAACCAGTGCTGTTCCATCGTAACTTGTTGTTCTAAAGCTTCCGGTAAAGTAATTTGAGCAATTTCCTTATAAATTATTCTCCCAGCTAAACTCTCAGAAACTCCTGTTACCAGTTTTGGATCAGCAGAACCTAATAAAATAAACCGCCCCGGAATGCGATGCTCATCAATAATAGGACGCAAAGACGACAGTAATGCCGGATTTCAACTGAACTTCATCCAAAATGACTAAGTCATCTTTTAAATTCATCAAAAACTCGTACGAATTTGTTTGCAACGGAAATGCGTCGCTTTCTTTTTCTAAATCGAAATAATGGGTTTTCTTATTAAAAACTGTTGCAATAGATTTTGCAATAGTAGTTTTACCGATTTGCCTTGGCCCGTAAATCATCACTGATGAAAAGTTCTCCAACAGTTCAACAATATCATCAATGGCTTTCCGCTTAAACATAGTATAAATTTACTATTAACCGTGAAATACCCAAATAGTAATTTATTTATTCACTAGTAAAAAATAATTTAACCGTGAAATACTCAATTACCAATTGAATATTTCACGATTAAATTTTGAAAGATCCTTATTCAATTTTAAAATATGGGTTAACTTAACCCATAAAAAAAGTCTATGTTTTCTATAAAAGTTAACCACTTAATACACAAAGCACCATACTGCCCTAATTACTCCAATTTGTAAAAAAATGAATCCCATCTCAGAATACAAAGCCTTTATTCAAAAAATCGCTATTTTTGCAAAAAATAATCTCTTGGAAAATCAAATATTTGACGTAGCAATTATTGGTGGCGGAATTGTAGGCGCTGCAACATTCTACAAGCTTCAGAAAAGAAACCCAGAACTAAATATTATCCTCATTGAAAAGGAAAAACAATTTGCTGATCATCAAACTGGGAATAATTCGGGAGTAATCCACTCTGGACTATATTATAAACCAGGATCTTTAAAAGCTGAAAACTGTGTAAAAGGCAGGCATGAATTAGTGGAATTTGCAAAAGCTAATCATGTTCCTCATGATGTTTGCGGAAAAGTTGTTGTGGCCACGAAAAAAGAAGAACTTCCTTACCTCGATAAAATCTTCAATATCGGACTAGAAAACAAAATTGAAGGAATTGAAAGGTTAAATGCTAACCAAATTAAAGAGATTGAACCTTTTGTAGAAGGTGTTGCCGGCATTCTAGTTCCATGTACTGGAATTATCGATTACCGCGACGCAACTGAAAAGATGATTGCAAATGCCCTAGGGATAAATTTAAATTCTAAAACGATTTTAGGCGAAGAAGTAATTGATATAGAAAATAACGACACCTATTCCACAGTAATTGGAGCTAAAAAAAGGTTTAAAGCCAAACATTTGATATTTTGTGCAGGACTGCAGGCCGATCGACTGGCTCGCAAAGATGGCCTAGATTTAAAAGAACAAGTTGTTGGCTTCCGTGGCGATTATTACGAGCTTACCGATCAAGCTAAGCATAAGGTTAAAAATTTAATTTATCCCGTTCCTAATCCCGATTTCCCGTTCCTTGGCGTTCACTTTACAAGAATGACCAACGGCGATATTGAATGCGGGCCCAACGCAGTCTTTACTTTTAAACGGGAAGGATATAACAAACTCGATTTTGACTTTAAAGATACTTATGACGCACTGACGTATAAAGGCACCTGGAAATTGTTTTTTAATAACATGAAATTTGGAATTGATGAGTACCGAAGAGCCTTTTCTAAGAAGTTATTCCTCAAGACCTTACAAGGTTTAATTCCTACTTTGACAATGGAAGATTTACGACCGGGTGGTTCTGGTGTGAGGGCATTATTATTAGGACAAGATGGTGACACAAGAGACGATTTTAGAATTGAATATCGGGATCATTCTATTCATGTGCTCAATGCACCTTCTCCTGCAGCTACTGCTTCATTAGCTATTGGTGGGCAAATCGCAGAGAAAGCAGAGAAACATTTCTTTCACAAATAAAGTCAAGCACAACATCCATAAAGAAACAGAAAAACCGTTCTGAAATAATCCAGAACGGCTCTTTTACTTATACTTTCGACTTTTTATCGTAATAACGGATTTTAATAGTTATTAGGTGCGTTAACGATGGGAGTGACATCCTTTTTGTCTCCTTAGCGTAGTCGCGATGGATTCTGGACAAAAAGATATAACGGACAGCGTGTTAAAACGCTCAAATTATTACCAAGCTCATTATTAATAATAGCCTTCAAGTAAATTAGACAAAGAGCCGCCCTGAATCTCATGGCGGCTCTTTTTACTTTATACTTTTTACTTTCGACTTTTAACCCTAGTAACGATAAGCATCAGATTTAAACGGACCTTCTACAGTCACACCGATATAATCAGCTTGGTCAGACGATAATTCCTCTAATTCGACACCAATTTTAGCTAAATGTAAACGAGCTACTTTTTCATCCAAAGTTTTTGGCAATACATAAACTTTGTTTTCGTAAGCATCAGAATTTGTCCAAAGCTCTAATTGCGCTAAAGTTTGGTTTGTAAACGAATTAGACATTACAAATGATGGGTGACCAGTTGCGCAACCTAAATTTACTAAACGACCTTCGGCCAAAAGAATTAAATCTTTACCATCAATTGTATATTTATCAACTTGTGGCTTAATTTCGATTTTTGATGCACCGTGGTTTTTGTTTAACCAAGCCATATCAATTTCGTTATCAAAGTGACCGATGTTACAAACGATGGCTTTGTCTTTTAAAGCCTCAAAATGCTCGGCTCTAACAATATCTTTATTACCAGTCGCTGTAACAACAATATCAGCTTCTTTAATAGCAGTGGTCAGTTTTTTCACTTCGTAACCTTCCATTGCAGCTTGTAAAGCACAAATTGGATCAATTTCGGTTACAATAACACGTACACCAGCTCTAGCTAAAGATTCGGCTGAACCCTTACCCACATCTCCATAACCACAAACAACAGCTACTTTACCAGCCATCATTACGTCAGTTGCTCTACGGATTGCATCAACCAAAGACTCGCGACAACCGTATTTGTTATCAAATTTCGACTTAGTTACAGAATCATTAATGTTGATTGCTGGCATTGGTAAAGTTCCCTTTTTAACACGATCGTGTAAACGAAGCACACCAGTGGTAGTTTCTTCAGAAATTCCTTTAATACCACCCGCTAATTCTGGATATTTATCTAAAACCATGTTGGTTAAATCGCCACCATCGTCTAAAATCATATTTAACGGCTCACGTTTTTCGCCAAAATATAAAGTTTGCTCAATACACCAGTCAAATTCTTCTTCGTTTAAGCCTTTCCAAGCGTAAACTGGAATCCCAGCGGCAGCTATTGCAGCGGCAGCATGATCTTGTGTTGAGAAAATATTACATGAAGACCAAGTTACATCAGCACCTAAAGCAACCAATGTTTCAATTAAAACCGCAGTTTGAATGGTCATGTGTAAACAACCTGCAATTCTCGCTCCAGCCAAGGGCTGACTTGCGCCAAACTCTTCTCTTAAAGCCATTAAGCCAGGCATTTCTGCTTCGGCTAATTCAATTTCTTTTCTTCCCCATTCTGCAAGGGAAATGTCCTTAACTTTATAAGGAACGTATTTTGTCTCTACTGATGACATAGTTAATTATTTAGTGAGGTGCAAAGGTAATTAATAGCGCTATGAAATTCAAATGGTTAAAGTAAAGGGAATGTTAAGATT
>JBBSTQ010000288.1:0-4852 GCA_038235745.1 Sphingobacteriales bacterium | reverse complement strand
TTTTTCCAAAATCGATAAGAAGGCGACTTTCTGTGGAAGCTGGCTCAACCATCGGTTGGCTTAAATACGTAACAGATGAAGGCGACAGTATCGGTGTAGATAAGTTTGGGGAATCTGCTCCGGGAGATGAAGTAATGGCGGAATACGGATTTACCGTAGAAAATGTTGTAAAAAAAGCCAAGGCTTTGGTTTCTAATAAAGGTTAGATGAGTATTCTGATTATTTCCGAAATTAAAGTGGTATCCATGGACATTGGCGGGGTATTGCTCAGCAATGGTTGGAGTCATGAGTCACGTCAAAAAGCCGCAGAAGTTTTCGGGTTTGATTATTAAGAAATGAACGTTCTGCACAATTTCATTTATAATGTTTTTGAGATTGGAGGTGTTTCGCTTGATGATTATTTAGATACGGTTGTTTTTCACGTTCCCCGTGATTTTACCCAGGCAGATTTCAAGCTTTTATTTATGCCCAGTCTGTAGAACTTCTAAATATGCTGGCGTGGGCTAAAAGTTAAAAAATAAGCACCGAGTTACCCGTATTTGCACTTAGCAATGAAAGCAGGGAAATAAATGCGTACCGTATTGCCACTTTCGGACTTCATGATTTGTTCGATGGGTTCTTTTCTTCCTGTTAGTTAGAGTTGCGGAAACTCAATCCAAAAATTTTTAAAACGGCGATGGAAATAGTGCAGACAAAATCACAGGAGTGCATTTATTTTGACGATCGTTTAATGTTAGTAAATGCAGCAAAAAAATTGGGGATAAACGGCATACATCATCAAAGTTTTGAAGCCACAAAAAATATTATTGAAAGTTTAACTAAGAAGAATTAAGACAATGAATCAAGAAGATAAACATAAAAATACTTTTGGAATGATTGGTCTTGGCACAATGGGAGCCAACCTTTTGCAAAACATTGCCGACCAAGGCTATCGCTGTGCCGGTTATGATAAAAACATAGACCAAGTAAACGGTTTAAACTCGTTGAATAGGGAAAATATCCTAGGATTTACTGATTTAAAGGAATTTGTAAACAGCCTTGAAACGCCCAAAACGGTCATGATGCTGGTGCCTGCGGGCCATATTGTGGACGATGTAATTAGTGACTTATTGGAAGTTATGAAAAAGGGAGATATTATTATTGACGGAGGGAATTCTCACTTTATAGATACCGAGCGTCGGTTTAAAGATCTAGAACAGCAAGGGATTCATTTTGTGGGGATGGGAATTTCTGGCGGTGAAAAAGGCGCCCGAAAAGGACCAAGTATGATGCCCGGTGGCGATAAAAAAGCTTATGAGTTTTTAGCGCCAATGCTGGAGAAAATTGCCACACATGTCAATACGGAACCTACGGTAGCTTATATGGGAGAACGAGCTGCCGGGCATTTTGTAAAGATGGTGCATAACGGAATCGAATATGCCTTGATGCAATTGCTGTCAGAAACGTATGCGCTTTTTGAGAACGGCCTTTCTATGACCGATCAAGAAATACATGGCGTGTTCAAAAAGTGGAACGAAGGCAGGCTACTATCTTACCTAATGGAAATTACTTGCAATATTTTTGCCTTTAAAAAACCAGGGGAAAACCACCTTTTGCTAAACGATATTAAAGACGAGGCAAAAGCAAAAGGCACAGGTAAATGGACTTCGCAAGCCGCAATGGATTTAGGTGTTGCCATACCTGTAATAGATGTTTCGGTAGCCATGCGTGACCTTTCAAAATTTAAGAATTTGCGTACTAAAGCGTCTAAACTATATCCCGACCCAAAAGACGCAAATTACAGCCCGGTAAAAGAAGAATATCTTAACTCAATTGAAGAAGCATTTTATTTTGCGATGGTATCTGCTTATGCGCAAGGGATGCATTTGCTTTACCAAGCCAATATTGAATATAACTATCAACTTAATTTAGCTTCAGTTTCAAAAATCTGGCGCGGTGGCTGTATCATTAGGGCGGCATTTTTAGAAGACATTTACGAGGCTTATCAGAAAGATGCAAATTTGAAGCACTTGTTTTTAGATGAATCTATCCGAAAAAACGTATCGAAAAGCATTCCTGGAATTCGTTTAGTAGTTTCTGATGCAGCTTTAAACGGCATTGCTTTACCTGCTTTGTCTGCATCACTTAGTTATTTTGATAACTTTAGAAAAGAAGAAATGCCGGCAAATTTAATCCAGGCACAACGTGATTATTTTGGATCGCATACGTACGAGTTAGTCGGTAAAGAAGGGGTTTTCCATACCGAATGGGATAGCTAAATTCGGTAGTTTTGAAGGAGACATAGACTAATGGGTTCAAATTTCAACGCATGAGCTTTAGTGCAGTTCATTTGTACACGCTTAACAGTTTTGTAAAATTTCGCTTAGTTCTCGATAGGATAGGACACTTTAAATTTCGGAAAAGAATTTATTGCTCTGGGGGGGCACCTTTAAAATGTTGACCCTAATCACAATTTTGATTGTTTGGCTGTGTTGTTGGGCTATAGTTTTTAAATATTGAAAAAACTCGTCGCCTAATTATTTTCAGCGCAACTAAATATCCATGAATTCCTCGACGAGACTGGGCAAATCTCAAGGTTTGCTGGTCGGTTTTTCTCTCATGGCTTAAAGCCAAAGTTTTAAATTAAGGAACTTTTAGTCTAATTGGCTATAAGTCTTTTCCGCTAGTGGGACTAACCGGTTTTATAATGGGGTTGGTGCTTACCATGCAACTTCGACTTTCAATATTGACTTTTTGGGTTAAGTCCCAGTTTCCGGTTGGTATCGTAATTGGATGCAACAAAGCACAGTTTTCTGTTTCGGAGGTATTTTAGGGAAGCAGGCAAAGGAGAAGCAAGGTAAGCTTTGAGAATAAATTTGCTTACAAACGAGATACTTAAAATCGATGACAATGTTTTAAAGATGTTGAAAAATGTTCTTTTTACCTTAAACTGTAGAAATATAAAGACCTACTTAGTTGCAACCCTATTTAACTTTTTTGCGTATAACTCTCTCAATCCTTGTATTAAAGACGTCGGTATTTTTATCTTTGATATATTGTTTTCCTTCAAATCTGTGATATTGTTATCAAACAGAGATTGATTTGAAGGTTTTTTTAGAAATATGTCAATACAAGATTTCTTTAAGCAGTTGTTAAACAAAATAAATAACCTATGGGTCCAACTCATCGGAAGCCGATCTGATTTTCTTTTAGAAAGTAGAATATTCCATTCCATTAGTATCGGCATCATCATTTTATCCGCTTTTTATATCCCATATAATATACACGCTGGTCTTTATATCTCGTCTATATCTGCTTTGCTTTTTGGATTAATATTTTTTTATCAGTATTACAATTCCAGGTATCGTGGTAAACCGCACAATAATACCCTATTCGCTTTAACAGGAATCGTCCTTTTTGGAATTAATTATTTCTCTAATGCGGGAATCAACGGTTCAACGGATATCATTTGGCCAACCTATCTGCTGCTGGTTTATGCACTTTCTCCTCACCGAAAGCATATCAACTGGCTAATAATTTATTTTTCGTTTTTCCTAATGTTACACCTGATAGAATTTAGCTATCCTGAACTGATACGTAATCCGTTTGTCTCTGTTGAAGCACATTTTTTAGATCGTATTACCGCATTGCCGTTGGCTTTACTGGTTGTTTATATCGTATTTAACTTTATTAAACGTAGTTATGATAAAGAACGTGAAGCGGTAACGGAGCACAATTTAATAATAGCAAAAAGTAATGATTTTATTTTGGCGCAGAATAAGCTGTTGGAAAAAAGTAATGCGGAGAAAAGTAAGCTGATGTCGATCATATCGCATGACCTTCGTACACCACTCATAAATATCCAAAGTTACTTTGAATTATTGAATGAATATGGTATGGATAGTGCCGAACGTAACCATATAGAACAAACGCTACATAAATCTACCAATAATGCGATGGACATGCTTTCTAATCTTTTATATTGGTCAAAATCACAGATGGAAGGCGCCAGTGTGAACCTGTTAAATGTAAATCTTTTAGAGATTTTAACTACAACTTTAGAAATGGCACAGGCGCATGCCACAAAAAAGGATATTAGCTTTAACTGCCACATCTCACCGGAAATCATGGTGCTCGCTGACGTGGATATGCTTCAATTGGTGGTAAGAAATTTGATTAGCAACGCGGTTAAATTTACTGCCGCTGGAGGTAAGGTTGAAATTAAAGCTGAGCTACTTTTAAACGAATGCAAAATTACCGTAATTGATAATGGAATAGGTATCCCTAAAGACAAACATGAATCCATTTTTTCTATGCAAACAAAACCAGCTTCGGGCACCGATAAAGAGATGGGTGTTGGCTTGGGTTTGGCGTTATGTAAAGAGTATGTAGAGCTTCAAAATGGTAGGATAGCTTTTGAAACCGATGCAGAAATCGGAACTCAGTTTTTTGTTTTTTTACCTTTGGTGCTCTGCCGTACTAAATGAAATTGATAGTATTGTTATATTTTCAGATTGCATTATACAACCTCTTATACCAGATATATTAATTAATTAACCTGCCGTTTATTGTTGAAAACCAAATAGATTCATAGGTTATTGAGAAAGAAATAGTTAACATAGCTATGTTACGCAAAGCGGAACGCTGTGTAAGTAAAAAACATGATTTGTGTTACAAACAAAAACTATGTATCTATGTGGTAAATATTTGGACATCCGTATAAATGGTATCACCTAGAATTCAACATTATCCGTTCTTTATCTTCCATTTCCTTATCGATTTTGTGATAAAGTTCAATGAATATTATTTTTCCTTCATCAGGGAAGTGCGCATAAATCAATCTTAATCCAGAATTTACTCCTCTGCCTTTTAA
>JBBSTQ010000287.1:0-4855 GCA_038235745.1 Sphingobacteriales bacterium | reverse complement strand
GTTTCCATTTTGAAATGATTTGGTGGCATGGTGTACATTATGCCTTATGGAACAGATGGCCTTTGTTTGAAAAAAGCTTACATGTTTACCAAGATTTTTTGCCAACCTCAACAGCAAGAGCAGAAAAACAAGGTTATTTAGGCGCTCGTTGGCCAAAATGTACCGCCGATATTGATAGGGAATGGCCACATCCAATCCATGCACTTTTAATTTGGCAACAGCCACATCCTATTTACTTTGCAGAATTAGATTATCGTTTGCATCCTACAAAGGAAACCTTAGAAAAATGGAGCAAAGTGGTGGCGTCAACTGCTGATTTCATGGCTGATTATGCTTATTTCGATAAAGAAACCAACCGTTATGTTTTAGGCTCGCCGGTACACATTGTATCAGAAAACACAAAACCAGAAAATACGATGAACCCAACTTTTGAGTTAGGTTATTGGCGTTTTGGTTTAAGAACAGCACAAGTTTGGAGAGAACGGATGGGACTCGCAAGAGATGCCAAGTGGGATAATGTGCTGAAAAAGCTTTCGCCATTACCAAAACAAGATGGTTTGTACGTTACACACGAAGGTATTGAAAACATGTGGACCAAGTACAACTTTGAGCACCCTGCATTAATTGGTACTTACGGTATGTTACCCGGAGATGGCGTAGATACCTTGGCATTTGATAAAACGCTTGATAAAGTTTTAGAAACTTGGAGGTTCCAAAGAACTTGGGGATGGGATTTCCCCATGCTTGCTATGGCTGCTGCAAGGAGTGGCAAACCTGAAAAGGCTATTGATATGTTGATGCATTCTTCCGCTAACTTTCAGTTTGAGGAACATGGCTTAGCCACCGGCGGGCCGTTTCCTTACTTTCCGTCTAACGGAGGATTACTGACAGCAGTGGCAATGATGGCTGCCGGCTGGGATGGTGCCAATGGAGATGCTCCAGGATTTCCGAAAGACGGAAGTTGGGTAGTTAAATATGAGGGTTTTAATAAAATGCCTTAGTTGATTTGGAGGCAATAACAACAATTATAATTCAATATCAGATATAACACAATCAAATATGAAATTAAAAACGCTTGCACTTCTTACAGCATTGTCGGCTTCTACAGCTAGTTTGGCTCAGAACCCCATTTTTTCACAGCGTTATACCGCAGACCCCACTGGTTTAGAGGTAAACGGAGAACTCTATTTATGGACGTCGCATGATTTAAACAATCAAAAAAGATACTCCATGAATGATATTACCTGCATGTCAACAAAAGACATGAAAAACTGGACAGACCATGGCGAAGTGTTTAAAACACCCGAAAATATGCCTTGGGTAACACAAGCTTGGGCGCCTTCTGTGGTTTCAAGAGACGGTAAATTTTACCTGTACACAGGTGATGGTAACCGAAGCGTAAATGTATCTGTAAGTGATAAACCAACTGGGCCTTTTGTTGGAGTTGGTGGCAAACCATTAATCACCAAAGAAACGCCAAATGCAAATGTCGAATGGCTTTTTGACCCTACAGTTTTCATAGATGATGACGGACAGGCATATTGTGTATTCGGTGGCGGATTTGCTAAGCCTAACGCAGAAGGCGTAAAGCCAATAAATGGCAGAATAATTAAGTTAGGCGCAGATCTGGTAAGTACAGAAGGGGCGGCCGTAACCATAAACGCACCAGGCTTTTTTGAGGGTGCTTACATCCATTTTCGTAAAATAAACGGAGTTAAAAAATATTACCTCTCTTATTTTGCCACCGCTAACGGAGAGAACATCGACTATATGATGAGCGATAATCCAATGACAGGTTGGGAGTATAAAGGAACAATTTTAAAACAGCCAAAGAATAATTTCAACAATTCACACGCCAGTATATTTCCATTTAAAGACAAATGGTACTTGGCTTACCATACCCGTAAAATTGCGATTGACAGGAAATTGCCTGAAGCAGTTTCTTTGCGTCAGCGTTCTGTAGCTATTGATGAATTAACTTATAACGATGATTACACCATTAAGCCAGTTACTGGAAGTGAAGACGGGCCTGAACAAATTTGCTGTTTAAACCCGTTTGATAAAGTAGAGGCAGAAACCATTAATCTACAGTCATACCTTTTGCCGGGTATCGAAACAGATTCTTGTAATGATGAAGGAAAAGGCAGAATGGTTACCAGCATCAATAATAAAGATTGGATCCGTGTTAAAGGAGCAAATTTTGGTAAAAAAGCTAAAGCTGATGAATTTGAAGCGAGAATTTCTTCAGTTAAAGAAGGCGGAAGCATTGAAATTCGTTTAGGTTCTGAAACTGGAGAATTATTGGGAACTTGTAAAATTCCTTCAACCGGTTCCTTAGATAATTGGAAAACCGTTGAATGCGATATCAAAAAAATTAAAGGCATACACGATATAGTTTTAGTTTTTAAAGGTGGCGAAGGCGACTTGTTCAATTTCAATTGGTGGATGCTGGATAAATAAAATTCTGTTGGTTTGAATGGTTATTCGGTATCCTAAGGCTTTATTAAAGAGTCTGGGGTAGCGTTTTCCCCTCTAACAATCAGAAAGGTAAAGTATTAGATATGCAGAAAATAGGCAATTTATTAATTACGCCGTTAGTGCTTTTAGCAACTGCGCTATCGCTGATGTTTTATATCCAAAAAAAACAGCCTGATCCTATTGTGTCTCATGTGGATATAGTGGATCAAAACGTTCAGGTTGGTAATGGAAATGCGTATTTAGTTACATATGGAGCTACAGATTCAGTAGGTAATAAATGTCAAATTATCCAATTGAAAATTTGGTCATTACCAACTATGGCTTTTAAAAAAGGTTACTAATTCATTTGCAAATTAGCAATATACGAAGTTGTTTTTAAATGATAAAATGATGATTTACAGGTGTTTAGAGGCTTAAAAATAATTCGGTTTAGATAAAAATTTTAAAATACATAAGGTACAACATCAATGAAAAACTATTTATTTATTTCGTTACTTTCTTTCAGCTTTTGTTATGCAAACGCACAGGTTACGCTTTCCGCGGATTTCACGAACTCGGCTAACCAAAAAAAACCACTTTTTGATGTTTGGGATGTAGCAAACCGTATTTCGCCTACAAATGGCGCAAATGTGAATGACCAATTAGCGGTAAACACCATTAGAATGGTAGCAGGAATTAACAAAAAAATAAACGGAAAAAATGTTCCAAATTTAGATTACGACCCAGTAACTTATGATGAGACATTGGGCAAATACGTTTACAATTGGGCTCCTTTTCTATCACGAATCAATAATATCAGAAAAAACCGAACAACAATTTATCAAATTGTTATTGACCAAGTGCCGTGGGCATTTCAGCGTGGTTATAAGTTTATTCCGGCTGGCGAACGAGATAGCATCCATTTTAGGGAAGATGAAAGGATAACTAATTACGGTAACTCTTTGCCTCCTTTTGATAAAGTTGCTTATGCCGAATTTATTAAAGCCATGATGGCCGAATTGGTTTCTACTTACGGTAAAAAAGAAGTTTTATCATGGCGGTTTAGGGTAGGTTCAGAAATTGAAACCCCCGACCATTGGAAAGGAACTGAACAAGATTTTATTGAGCATTATGCCAATTCTGTAAAAGCGGTTCTTGCGGTGTTGCCCGAAGCTACCATCGGTTTGCACACTCGTGAACCAGGGTTTGTGTATAAAAAGGGAACAGTACTCAACTACAAAGGCGAACCTATAAAATCATTTGCAAAAGGCTTGATTGAATACTGCGCAAAGAACAACATCAAATATGATTTTTGGGGCGTTTCTGAGTATATTTTAATCAACAGCAAAGAAAGAAGAGACGTGGTCACAAAATACGAAGAGCTTTTTGCGCCCTTAGTTGACCACCCGCAGTGGAATAAAAAAGCCGTGTTGGACATTATGGAATATGCTGTAATTATCGGGATGAGTGCGCCAGATGGGGGCAGTTATCTGAATTCTGTTACCTCACACACCGATGTAGCAGATATTGTGTTTTCGCATGTATTTTATAAAAATGAGGACAAAGGTTTAGAAAATGTTTTTAGATGGGGGCAACGACCAAACGATACTGAAGATGTAGGAGTAGATATGCTTAGGTCTATGGTCGGTAAAACAAGGTTTCTAACCAAAATTACAGGTAAAGCGTTAACAAAAACCAATCAATTAGATGCAATTTTTTCACAAGATAATAAAGGCAAAAAGTTTGATGTATTAATTTATAATTTTAATTCCAACTCGTTGGATTATGTTAAAGAAGAAGCCATAATAGTTTCGTTTACAAGCGATTTGCCTGCTGGTTCAAAACTTAAATATCGGAGTTTAAGTTACGGAAAAGCGCAAAACAAGTTTCAAAACTTCTTAGAAAAAGAACCAAAGTCGGGTTGGGTATTACCTAGTTTTGATAGAAAAGGCAGCCCGAATCGTATTTTAAATAAAGAGGGTAAAGCGGCTTGGGAAAGCTATACAAACCCAAACCCAGAAAAATTTAGTTCGTGGGAGAAAACAACCACCACACCACGTAAGGATGGTGGAAAAGGATCTGTTGTTATTATTAGTACACAGCTTCCATCATTTGCATTTCAAAAATTTGAATTTCAATAAGTATTATAACTGGTTAACATAAATTAAATAGTTTAAAAATTTAAATCGATTGCTATGAAAAAAATATTACTATCATCGTTATTATTTGTTTGTTTTGGCGTTGTCTCGGCACAAGTAACCCTATCTACAGACTTTACCAATACTACCAATAATAAAGGGCCATTGTACGATATATGGAAAGTTGTGAACCGCATCTCTCCAGTTAATGGTGTAGGCGTAAAGCCAGGTTTAGAAGTAAACACGGTACGAATGGTTGG
>JBBSTQ010000286.1:0-4856 GCA_038235745.1 Sphingobacteriales bacterium | reverse complement strand
TTAATTTAGGAATCAATGAACATTACCAATCCATAAGCAGGGGAGTTTTGGACTCTCGAGATTTTTTCTACTTTTTGAGTGTGATTGCTTTCTTTTTACTGATTACTAAAACGATTTTAGGAGGTAGAAAATGGTAAATCAACAGAGAAAAAAAGATTTACTACAATTAGTTTTAGCGCTAATTGCGATTGCAGTTTTGAACATTGTTTCCCAATACGCTTTTACACGGATTGATTTTACCAAGGAAAAACGCTTTACCATTTCGCCTATCAGTATCCAAATCTTAGAAAGTTTAAAAGAACCGGTAAAAATCACAGTGTTTTTAGAAGGTGATTTTCCATCAGGATTTAAGCGTTTGCAAAGTGCGACTAAAGATTTGTTGATTGATTATAAAGCTTATGCTGGAGATAATATTCAGTTTGAGTTTGTAAATCCGCTTGATGGGAAAAACCAGCAAGAACAAGAAGAAGTTTATAATGAGTTAAGTCAGAAAGGAATTGAACCGACCAACTTAAGCGTGAAAACAGAATCAGGCTTAAGTCAAAAAGTTATTTTCCCTGCAGCAATGGTCAGTTTTAACAATCAAGATATTCCTGTAAGGCTGTTGCAAACCAAAATGGGTGTGAGTCCAGAGGAGGTTTTGAACAACTCCATCCAAAACTTAGAGTATGCCTTTTCATCAGCGATAAAAAAAGCTACCTCTGGCGGTAAACCAAGAGTTGGTTTTACTGAAGGGCATGGCGAACTGAGCGATTTGGAATTGCAAGATGCCATGAAAGCTTTGTCGGATGGTTACGAGGCCGGTCGCATCAATTTAACAGCTATCACAAATGATGGCCTAGAAAAGCTGAAAGTGATGGTGATAGCAAAGCCAGAAACCGCTTTTACAGAATTAGAGAAATATAAGCTAGATCAGTTTTTGATGCGTGGAGGCAAAATTGTTTGGACAGTTGACCAAGTTACCGCCGATTTAGATAGCCTTCGCAAGTCGTCCCGAGAGGAGCAGCTTGCTATTCCAAAGAAGTTGAATTTGGACGATCAGCTTTTCACTTACGGTTTTCGGATCAACTACGACTTGGTTGGCGATATGAACTGTGCTCAGATTCCCGTAAACGTAGGCATGGTTGGCGGACAACCTCAGCTACAGCTTGTGCCTTGGTTGTTTTACCCGATCATTATGCCAGTGAGTACACACCCGATGGTTAAAAATTTGGATGGAATAAAAACAGAGTTTATCAATACTGTTGACATTATTACCGTAGCTAACGTAAAGCAAACCACACTATTAACCACCTCGCCGTTCAATAGAGAGCTAGAAGCGCCAACGATTATCTCTTTGAAAATGATTGAGGACACGCCAGATCCGCAACGTTTCCAAAGCGAACCTAAGCCTGTGTGCGTTTTGTTGGAAGGTAATTTTAAGTCGAACTTTTTAACGCAGGCCATACCAGATGGTGCGGGTTTAGGGACTAAAACCATCGGAAAAAGTGCCTTTACTAAAATGTTAGTATTTAGTGACGGCGACGTTTTTAAGAGCCAAGTCAGTGGAAAAGACGGTTCAGTTTTTCCGCTAGGTTTTGATAGATACAACCAACAAACTTATGGTAATAAAACCTTTTTGCTGAACGCAGTAGATTACCTTACAGATGATTCAGGTTTGATTGCCTTAAGATTAAAAGAAATTAAATTGAGGTTGTTGGATAAAGGAAAACTGGTTGCCGATAAGTTTAAGTGGCAACTGATCAATACGCTAATTCCGTTAATAGTGCTGGTGCTTTTCGGTATTTTTCAACATCTTTATCGGAAACGAAAGTATGCGGCTTAAAATTCATATTTTTGATTTTTAAAAAGCGCTAAACAAACAAAGCAATAAGATGAGATTCATTGTTTCTACGTCAACATTATTAAAACATTTGCAAGCGGTAAGCGGTGCATTAAGCAACAGTGCGGTTTTGCCTATCCTGGAAAACTTTCTGTTTGAGATTAAGGATACCAATTTGACTATTTCTGCAACAGATTTGCAAACCAGCATGACAACTTCTTTGGCTGTTGAATCTAAAGAAGGTGGTAAAGTTGCTGTTCCATCTAAAATTTTGTTGGATACTTTAAAAACTTTACCCGAACAACCCATCTCTTTTTCTGTAGATGATTCTACGTTTGCAATTGAAATTAGCGCAGGAGATGGCAAGTACCGTTTGAGTGGAGAAAATGGCGAAGATTTTCCAAAAATCCCGACTGTAGATAATGCATCATCTGTCAATTTGCCTGCAGCTGTTTTGGCAGAGGCGATTAACAAAACAATTTTTGCTGTAAGTAACGATGAATTACGTCCAGCAATGACGGGTGTTTTTTGTCAGCTTTCCCCACAAAATGTAACTTTTGTTGCCACTGATGCACACAAGTTGGTAAGATACAGAAGAAATGATGCAAAGGCAGATGAGGCGACTTCGTTTATTCTTCCGCGTAAAGCGTTAAATCTTTTAAAATCATCAATTCCAGCAGAAGATATCAACGTATCTATTGAATACAATTCAACAAGTGCGTTTTTCAAGTTTGCAAACATCAATTTGATTTGCCGTTTAATTGATGAGCGTTACCCAGATTATGAAGCGGTGATTCCTCAAAACAATCCTAACAAATTAACTTTAGAGCGTAGCTTGTTTTTAAATTGCTTAAAGCGAGTTGTTATTTTCGCTAATAAAACCACACACCAAGTTCGTTTAAAAATATCAGGAGCTGAATTGCATATTTCTTCAGAGGATATTGATTTTGCAAACGAAGCTCACGAACGCATTAGTTGCCAGTTTGATGGCGAGGATATGGAAATAGGTTTTAACGCCAAATTTTTGATTGAGATGTTGAACAACTTATCTGGCGAAGAAATCACTATTGAAATGAGTACGCCAAACAGAGCTGGTATTTTGTTTCCAAGTATTAAAGACGAGAATGAAGATATATTGATGTTGGTTATGCCGGTAATGTTGAATAACCACGCATAAACAGCGTTCTAAATTTTTGAAAAATGGCTTGGGGATAATAAACCGAGCCATTTTCGTTTAGGTTAGTCATGAATTTTATATGTTAAAATCTAAGAGATCTGTTTTTGTAACGCTGTTAAGTGTTTTAGCTTTTAGCATTGCGTTTTATGGGTGTGAACCCGTGGGAGAGGAGTTACGTTTAGGCGAAGCAAGTTTAAGAATTATCAATGCATCGCCAGAAGCTAACGAATATAGTTTTTTCATTAACGATACACTTAAAACTGGTCAGCCTTTAAAGTTTGGAGAAGCAAGTGCTTATTTGACCGTGTCGGCTGGTACTAATTCCGTTTATACCACAGTAAATGGTGTGGTCATGAGAAATACCAAAAGTCAGTTTTTCATGCTACAAGATAAAAATTACACGCTTTTTTTGTCAGGCAAGGCTTCTAAAGATTCATTAATTTATGTTTCTACTTTAGATATAAAACAGGTGTTGCCAGATACCTCTGCCAGAGTGCGTTTTGTAAACGTATCGCCCGACGCAGCAAATTTAAACTTGGTTTTTCAGAAAAACTTGGTTGATAGCGTTAACGTAATCAGCAACATCAATTATAGGACTGCTTCTACTTACGTCAAAATAAAACCTTCCACTTACTTTATGCGAATAAAAAAGAACACAGGTTCAGTACGTTTGGCAAATTTAGATAATTATAAGCTCGAAGCTGGTAAAAGTTACACCTTCTGGACGAAGGGTTTAGTAAACGGGAGCGACGTTTATGCTCTAGAGCTCAAAGTTTTGCAAGACAACTGATTCTTGTAATAAATATCAATCTATATTCTAAACTAATTTCAAAGCTAATGATTAGCTTTGCCCAAAAATTTAGCAGTGGAAATTTTAAAGCAAATTATTGATTTCATCATTCATATTGATGTTCACTTAAGTGAAATTATTAGAGATTACCAGATTTGGACGTATTTGATTTTGTTCCTGATTATTTTTGCAGAAACTGGTTTGGTAGTTACGCCATTTTTACCTGGTGATTCACTCTTAATTGCAGCAGGCGGTTTGGTAGCTGTAGGCGATACGGGAATGAATATTTATTTATTAGCGGTATTACTTATTATTGCTGCCATTGTTGGCAACACCGTAAACTACGAAATTGGAAGATATTTAGGTGTAAAAGTCTTTAAACCGGAAAACAAAATTCTGAAGCTAGAATATTACGAACAAACACAAGCCTTCTTTTTAAAACATGGAGCGAAGGCAATTATCATTGGTCGCTTTTTGCCGATTTTGAGAACTGTAGTTCCTTTTGTGGCAGGCATTGGCAAAGTAGAACGTTTACGATTTAACTATTTGAATGTTGTGGGTGGCGTTATTTGGATTGTTTTGTTTTTATTTGCAGGCTACTTTTTGGGCAGAACAGAATTTTTTAAAAACAACTTCTCATTAATTGTTTTAGTGGTAATTATTGTCACTATTTTACCAGCGCTTTATGCAGCAGTAGCGAGTAAGTTTTCCAAGAATAAAGCGGTCTAATATAATATTTTCCTTATTTCTTTAGATATTTAATATTTTTCAAACCTTTTGCTGTCAAGCTTTTCGCCTTCATTTTTTTACCTCAAGCTCGATATTATTTAGGTAAGTAAAGTCGTCATGTTGAACGAAAGTGTGCCAAAGGCATCCCTTTGGGAAAACATCTCACAAATAGGTTTCGTGTACCATGTGCAGACCTATTTGTGAGATTTCCCGTTCCTCGAAATGACGGCTTGGAGATTAGAAATGCTTTACTAAATAACATTAACCTCAAGCCTATATTAGCTATCGTTTTTCTCCAATAGTTTTAACAGTACCGCAAAATCTTTTGGGTATTCAGC
>JBBSTQ010000285.1:0-4858 GCA_038235745.1 Sphingobacteriales bacterium | reverse complement strand
TTGCTTCACGTCAGAATTACAGGAGCCTAGGAATAGTGTGACCGCTATTAAGTGAATAGTGAGTAGGGAGTAAAGAGACTTTAAAAGTCGATCAAAAAAACGCTTTAAGGAGTTTGATCTGTCGCCCGCTACTGTACCATTCAACAAGCATCTTGGCTCTTGATGCTCTAATCTCGATACTTGATTCTCAAATCTTGATACCCAAAATAAGCATCTTGATACTTGATACTGAAATCTCAATACTAACCCCTTATCTCTCCACATTCTTTTCATACTCCACATACATTTTAAAATATTCGTTATATAAATTGAGGTAATCAATTTGCGCATCATTTACGTCCTTCCAACTATTCAGTACGGCACTCAACTCATTTTTATTTTCCTGATAGTTCAGCATAATTACCTCATAGCTTTTCTGTAGCGAAGGAAGAATATGCTTTTGATACGTTTCCAGCTCAGTGCTGATATGCCCTAAGTGCTGTTCGTAGCTTTTGATCATCCCTCGCAAGTTGTTTTGGAGGTTGTCTTTCTGTAATTGCAAAGCATCACGCTCAAACTCGTTTGCTCTTAGCTTACTTTTATAACCCTTCGCAGACCATGGTGCTATCGGAATACTAACACCGGCCATTAGCGAAAACTCATTCGGCATGGTGTTGTTGTAGGTAATCATGTGATCAAATGAGATGTTGAAGTTCGGTTTAGCTTCATCACTAATCATTTTGTTGGCTAGCATTAAACTGTTTATTTGAGCCTCTGTTTCCTTCATCACGCTCCGGTTTGCAACAACAGAATCCACATCCTCCACCAAATAATGACTGATACTTAACGAAGTATCGAGTTTTAACGGAGCGTTGTAACTTGTATTCATCAAAACATTCAGCCTTATTTTGCCGATGTGGGCGTTTGCCAAAGCGGTAGTTAGTTTGTTGCTCGCTTCGTAAACTTTTGCATCTAAAGCATAAATCTGAGCTAAATCTGCTTTGTTGTACGTGTACCTAATATTTGCGACTTTCTTCAGGTTGCTCAAAATCTTCATATTCTTCGAGATGAAGTCGGCTTTCTTTTCTTCCAAAATCACTTCATAATAGTAGGAGCGAGCAAGTGCTTTTAGCTCGTTTAAATTGTTGTACTTCTGTTCTTTAGTGATTGCTGATTGAACAGATAGATAATCCCTTTCACTTTGACTTTTGCTACCGTTCAGGATCTCTTGTTGAGCTCTAACCATAAAGGAACCGCCACGGATATTACTTTCTCTGCCAAAATTATTATAAGGTGTCATGTTTGATCCTATTCCAATCATTGGTGCCGTCCAAGCTCCTGCACCTTCAACCAAAGCATCCTGCATTTTTACCTGTGCATCGTAGATTTTCAGTTCTGGATTGTTGGTTTCAACAGCGTTTAACACTGAATCCATGGAGATAACGTCCTGTGAAAACAGATTCAGCTGCGCCAATAGCATCAGCGAAAGCGTAAATAAAACTTTTTTAATGCGTAACATCCAGCACCTCCATTTTCCCGAATTTTTTAAGCTCATACTCTTTGGTCATCAGAAAGATGAGCGGTGTAACTAATAAAATATGTGTTGATGAGGTCAATACACCGCCAATCATTGGCAATACAATCGGAATCATTACATCGCTACCCACACCACTGCTCCATAATACTGGAATTAGACCGAATAGAGAAACAAAAACTGTCATGATTTTGGGTCGTAAACGTTTGGACGCACCCATGATTACATATTCCTTGATGTCTTCTTTGGTTATGGTTTCATTGCTATTGCCCTTCTCTTTGACCAGTTGTTGCATCGCATCGTTCAAATAAATAACCATTACAACACCCGTTTGTACTGCAATACCAAACAGAGCAATAAAACCAACAGCGACAGCTATTGAAAGGTTAACTCCATAAAAATAAACGATATATGCACCTCCAATTAAAGCGAAAGGTATAGTAACTAAGCTCAAAAATGCTTCTCTAATAGAATTGAAAGCTAAGTATAAAGCCAGAAAAATAATTACGAGTACAATGGGCAAAATCATCAATAGCGTTTTTTCCCCACGAATTAAATTTTCGTATTGTCCACTCCACTCTACAAAGTAGCCTTTCGGTAACTTTACTTCATTGTCAATTTTGTCTTTTGCTTCGTTTACTGTACTTCCTAAATCGCGTTCTCGCACATTAAACATCACTGCACCACGTAATAATGCGTTTTCCGAAGTAATCATCGGCGGACCATCAGCAAAAGAAAAATCAACCACGCTAGAAAGTGGAATTGTTCCCGCATCTGGGGAGTTGATCGGAATACGCTTCAATTTAGCAATGCTGTTTCGGTAATCTTCGCCTAAACGGATAGAAATCCCGAAGCGTTCCCTGCCTTCAATGGTACTTGCAAAAGCTACGCCTCCAATCGCGGATTCCACAACTTGATTAATGTCGTTTACCGTTAAACCATAGCGAGTTAAAGCCTCTCTATTAATGTCGGCATTTAAGTACTTTCCACCAGTTACTGGTTCCACGTAAAGGTCTTTGATGCCGTTTATTCCCGCTATTTTCTCTTTGATTTGCTCTTCTACTTTTGCAATTTCTTTTAAATCCTGACCGTAAACTTTAATACCAACATCCGTACGGATTCCGGTTGAAAGCATGTTGATTCGATTGATGATGGGTTGTGTCCAACCGTTTACCACACCCGGAATTTGCAGTTTGGCATCCAGCTCTTCCACAATTTTTTTCTTGGTCATTCCCTCACGCCATTGGTTTTTCGGCTTCAGCTGAATAATGGTTTCAATCATGTTAATGGGAGAGTTATCCGTCGCCGTACTCGCCCGACCAGCTTTTCCCAACACTTGCTCCACCTCTGGCGTAGTTTTAATGATTTTATCCTGAACCTGTAAAATCCGTTTGATTTCCGAATTGGAAACATCGGGCAGGGTCACAGGCATAAATAGGATGGATTGTTCATCCAGCGGAGGCATAAATTCTCGTCCTAAGCTAAACAAAAGCGGAATGCTGATTAATAACGCCAGAATGTTGATCCCAATAGTCGTTTTCCGGTAATTCAAACAAGCCTTAATTGCTGGTTCATAAATACGCTCCAAAAAACGATTGATAGGATTGTAATTGTCTGGCCTAAAGTTTCCTTTCATAAAAAAGGAGATCAAAACTGGCGCAAGCGTAATTACCAACAAGGCATCCACAATCAAGATGAAAGTTTTGGTATAAGCCAGCGGATGAAAAAGCTTTCCTTCTTGCCCCGTTAACAAAAACACGGGTAAAAACGAAGCGATTATGATTATCGTTGAGAAAAAAACACCCCGAGAAACCTGCTTGCATGCTCTTTCGATGATGGTTAAACGTTCCTGATTATCTAGTTTTACGTAGCTATTATCGGAACTTTTCTTAAATATATTCTTCATGTTATTCCGATTTAGGGTTTGAACTGAGCTCCGCTTGGCGCAAAGACAATTGTTTATAAGCGTTTTCTGACATGATGATGCCGTTATCTACAATTACCCCGATAGCAAGCGCAATCCCTGTTAAAGACATGATGTTAGAACTGATATCGAAAGCATTCAACAAAATGAAACTGGCCACAATGGTAATTGGGATTTGGATAATGATGCTGATGGCACTTCGCCAATGTAAAAGAAACAAAAAGACAACGATAGAAACCACAATCATTTCCTCTATAAGCGTGTTGCGAATACTACTAATTGCTTCTTTTATTAGACCGCTTCTGTCATAAACGATGTTAAATTTAACGCCCTCCGGTAAACCTTTAGCCACTTCGGTCATTTTGGCTTTTACTTTTGTAATTACTTCATCGGCATTTTCGCCAGTTCGCATTACTACAATTCCACCAACTGCTTCGCCTTCGCCATTCAAATCGAAAATCCCTAGTCGGCTATCGCCTACCATTTGCACATTTGCAATGTCCTTTATTTTGATGGGTATAGATTGATTGGTTTGGATAGCGAGGTTTTCAATTTCTTCGATGGACTGCAAATAGCCCGACGTTTTGATGATGTAACCCATATCGCTGAGTTCAAATTTTCGACCGCCAGCCTCATTATTGTTGTTGTTTACCGCATCCATTACCTGGTTAATCCCCAATTTAAAATAACTGAGCTTATTGGGGTCAATACTGATTTGATACTGCTTTTGGAACCCTCCGAAAGATGCAATTTCACTTACACCATCCACATTTTGCAGCGCAAACTTCACGTACCAATCCTGCAAAGCCCTCTGTTCGCCCAAATCCATACCTTGCGTTTCTAAAGTGTACCACAAAATATGACCTACGCCAGTTCCGTCGGGACCTAAAGTAGGAGCGACACCTGCCGGTAAAGTATTGTTAACAGTGCTCAGCTTTTCTAGAACTCTAGACCGAGCCCAGTAGGTATCGACATCGTCCTGGAAAATTACATAAATAAAACTCATCCCAAACATGGAATTTGCCCGTACGTATTTAACTTTCGGGATGCCTTGCAAGCCTGTAACTAAGGGGTAAGTAATTTGATCCTCAATAATTTGCGGACTTCTGCCTTGCCATTCGGTAAAAACAATCACTTGGTTTTCGGAAAGATCTGGAATAGCATCAATTTTATTGGTTTGTACAGCAAAAATGCCAAAAGCGAAAATAACAACCGCTATTAATAGGACCAAAAATCTATTGCGAAGTGATAATGAAATCAGTTTCTCAATCATCGATAAAAAAATAAAATAAAAAGGATTAGCCGGAAAATCGGGCTGCTAGAATTTTCGAGGAAGAATTAAATTCTAGTTGCGGAATTGCTGCAACAAGATGTATAAACCTTGCTTTAATAGCGGGAAGAGAGATATTTCCGATTCTTTT
>JBBSTQ010000284.1:0-4868 GCA_038235745.1 Sphingobacteriales bacterium | reverse complement strand
GCCGATGGCAAAAAGCCGTTTAAGTTTCAGGAAGATGCTTGGCAACATTATTTAGATGGCTACAGCGGTTTGGTAAACGCACCAACGGGCTTCGGAAAAACCTATTCTTTGTTTTTAGCGGTTGTGATTGAAGGCTTAAATCAGCCAGAAGCGAGAAGTAAAAAGCAAAAAGACCGCCTGCAGTTAATTTGGATTACGCCTTTGCGTTCTTTAGCGAAAGACTTGGCGAGGGCTATGCGACAAACCTTGCTCGAACTAGAACTAGATTGGATAGTTGGCGTACGAAATGGAGATACTTCGCAAGCTGAAAAGTTGCAACAGAAAAAATCAATGCCCGAAATTCTGTTGATTACGCCAGAAAGTATGCACCTGCTTTTATCGCAAAAAGAGTCTTCCAAAATCTTCAAAAATTTGAAATGCGTGGTGGCCGACGAATGGCATGAGCTGCTGGGAAGCAAGCGAGGCGTGTTGGTGGAACTCGCTTTATCACGAATTAAAGGTTTGCAAAAGCTGGAAAAAAATGAAGTGTTGCGAGTTTGGGGAATTTCTGCGACCATCGGAAATATCGAAGAAGCGATGCAGGTTTTAAATCCCAATCCAGATAGCAAACGCATCATCATCAAAGCAGATTTAGAAAAAAAAATAGAAATCAAATCCATCCTTCCGGATGATATTGAAACGTTACCTTGGGCAGGACATTTAGGTTTAAAGCTAGCGTACAAACTTTTGCCGATTATCGAAAAAAGTAAAACCACCTTAATTTTTATCAACACCCGCGGGCAAACGGAAATGTGGTACCAGCACTTGCTAAATTTAGAGCCAGAACTGGCGGGGCAACTCGCCATCCATCACGGTTCAATTGATTTTGAATTGCGCAACTGGATTGAAGATGCTTTGCACACTGGTCAGCTGAAAGCCGTTATTGCAACTTCTTCCTTAGATTTGGGTGTCGATTTTAAGCCTGTTGATACGGTGGTGCAAGTCGGTTCGCCAAAAGGTGTTGCTCGCTTTTTACAAAGAGCTGGTCGTTCTGGCCATTCGCCTTACGAAACTTCCAAAATCTATTTCTTGCCGACCCACGCTTTAGAACTGGTTGAAGCTGCAGCAATAAAAGAAGCTGCCATAAATAAAGATATTGAAAGCAGAGAGCCAGTAATTATGGTGTTCGATACGTTGATTCAGTATCTGGTAACTTTAGCAATCGGCGATGGTTTCGACGATAAAGTTATTTACGAGGAAATCAAAAACACCCACGCTTTCAACATGATTTTGCCCGAAGAATGGGATTGGGTGATGCGTTTTATTACTTACGGTGGCGAAAGCTTGACGGCTTACACGGAGTTTAAGAAAGTGGCAAAAGACGAAGATGATGGTTTATGGAAAGTACAAAGCCGACAATTAGCAATGCGCCACCGTTTGCACATTGGAACCATTGTTAGTGATGCCATGTTGAAGGTGAAATTTCTTTCCGGTGGCTATATTGGCATGGTGGAAGAATATTTTTTAAGTCGCTTAAAGACTGGAGATACTTTCCGTTTGGCAGGACGGGTTTTGGAATTTGTGCAGGTTAAAGACATGACGGTAATCGTACGTTTGAGTAAAAAGAAGAATGCCATTTCGCCAAGTTGGCTCGGCGGAAGATTGCCTTTATCTTCAAACCTCGGTGCAGTACTGCGTAAAAAATATAACGAAGCTTTGGACACAAATCATAAGGATGAGGAGCTTAACATTTTATACCCGCTTTTTCAATTACAGGAAAAACGTTCTCACGTCCCAAAAAGTGATGAACTGTTAATCGAACTCATCAATAATAAAGAAGGATTCCATTTATTTGCTTACCCTTTTGAAGGGCGTTTGGTTCACGAAGTTTTGGCCGCTTTGGTAGCTTATCGATTAAGCAAACTATTGCCCATCACTTTTTCTATTGCCATGAATGATTATGGTTTTGAGCTTTTGAGCGATATCGAAATCCCGATGGACGATGCCATTGCCTATGATGTTTTTTCGCCAAAAAATTTGACGCAGGACATTACTTTAAGCATCAATTCCACAGAAATGGCTCGTAGAAAGTTTAGGGATATTGCCTGTATTTCGGGTTTAGTTTTTCAAGGTTATCCTGGGAAATATGTTGCAAATAAACACTTACAGTCATCGGCAGGTTTGTTTTTTAACGTTTTTAGCGATTTCGATAAACATAATTTACTTTTGCGCCAAGCTTATGACGAAGTGTTTTACCAACAATTGGAAGAACCAAGATTGGCCGCTGCTTTAGAAAGAATACAAAAATCAAACATCATCATCACACATCCAGATAGTTTTACGCCATTGTCATTTCCCATAAAGGTGGACAGTTTAAGAGAAAGCATGAGTTCCGAAGCTTTGGAAGAACGCATTTCGAGGATGAAAGCAGAATCTGACAGGAAATTGTATGCTGAATAAGTTAAAAGTCGAAAGTTAAAAGTAAAAAAAACTTAGCAAATTAACTACTACACGTTACTCACTATTCATAACTCAAACTTACTATTTTCTATTTACCTCTAACTATTCCCCACTTACCATTCACTACTATACTACTCACTAACAAAAGAAATGACCATCAACAGCCACGGCGAAGAACTTATATTAGATAAAGAGCGAGCGATTTACTTCCCAAAACACCAACTCTTAGCAATTTCGGATTTGCATTTAGGTAAATCTGCACATTTTAGGCAAGCCGGCGTTGCTGTTCCCGCATCGGTTGCGCAAAGAGATTTGACTAGGTTGGACGAGATTTTACAAAAATATAAACCAACAACCTTACTGATCAACGGTGATATGTTTCATCACGGTTTAAACGCGGATATTGACGAGTTTGCTACATGGCGCAAAAACTATCAGCAAACTAACTTCTTACTCGTCAAAGGAAACCACGACCGTTTAGCCGAAGCTGATTATGCATCAATGGATATCCAAATTCATGAACCCAGTTTCTGTTTAGGCCCTTTCTGCTTTATTCACGATGCACCAAAATGTACCGAAGGAGAACTTTATCCAATAAGCGGGCACATTCATCCGGGAGTAACAATAGTTGGCAGGGCAAAACAGCGTTTGAAATTTCCATGCTTTTATTTTGGGAAAGATTATGCGGTAATGCCGGCTTTCAGTGTGTTCACGGGTTTGTATAATGTTCGTCCAAAAGCTGATGAGAAAGTATTTGCAGTGACCAAGGAAAGTGTGGTGGAGGTTTAGGGAAAAAGATATTTCTTTGAATTTACTCTACTGATTGATAAATAATCTTATAATTGCAATAAATACTATTGAAATTAGCATTACAAAGATTTTATTACTAAACTTGACTTTATTTTTAATAAAAAAAGCCTTAACTTCAGATGAAAGAATTTAATTTACATAGAGAAAAAGCCGTAAACAGTCTTTTGTTTGTTGTAAATAATCTTGAAAAGGCTGATACTCACAAGATTTATAAAATCCTTTATTTTGCTGATCAAAAGCACTTGTTGAAATATGGAAGGCCTATATTAGGGGACACTTATGTAAAAATGGAGTATGGCCCGGTTCCTTCTTTTGTAAAAAACATTGTCGATGAGGATATTGAAGGGTTAGAGGAAGTTGTAGCAAAATATAATAGGTATTATATTAAAGCCTTAAAAGAAGCGGACTTAAATTTCTTGTCAGAATCCGATATCGAATGCCTTTTAGAGTCAATTGAAGAGAATAAAGTTTTAAGTTTTTCTGAATTAACGGAGAAATCCCACGATTACGCTTACGAAAAATCTAATTGGATTATTGGATATGTGGACATCGCGGAAGCATCTGGAGCAAATGCTGAAATGCTAAAGTATATTAATCAGCAAATGGTTAATGAAAGCATGGAGTTGAGATAAGATGAGCTTAGGCGATTTATTTCCAGAATATTTTAAAGAAAGTTTTGCTTATAGAAATATTGATATTGGCAAAGCAATACTTATTGAGATTGAAGAATTCGACATCAATTATTCAAAATACATCATTGTTGTTTCATCTAATGACAACGAAATGTTGTTGGCTTATGTAATAATAAACACAGAAATTAACACCAACGTATTTCCGAACCCATATTTAAGGAGTTTACATATCAAAATAGATAAGGCAAATCATCCTTTTCTAGCTTATGATAGTTTTGTGAATTGTTCCGAGATAAAAAGTTTCAATACGCAGGAAGTTATAGAGTTTTTAAAAAATCGTCCCGAACGAGTAGTTGGAAATATTTCAGAAGAAGTATTGAAAGCAATTCAAAACAAAATCTCTGGTGCAAGAACAATTCCGCTTTATTTGAAAGAAAAATTTGGTTTCTAATTTTTTAGTAGAACACTTAAATAGTCCGAGAACGTCCTTCTTACCCCCAAACCGTCAACCATCCAAAATAAACCAACATCATCACGCCACTAACCAAGGTCATCCTCATCGCATTCAAAAAATTAGCATTTTTAACATCCTCCAACACATTTAAAAACCACCACACAAAATAAAACAGTATCGGTAAAGTGCAAATAGCAAACACATAAAAATTTAAGATTTTTTCCGCCAGCAGCCAGTAATAAAACATCAGGCCTAAGCCGATGAAAAAAACCGCCGCCGAAAAAACAAAAGAGCCTTTATAACCCAACAATAAACTCAAAGTGTGGTCGCCACGTTTGCTGTCTTCCTCGTGTTGGTAAATCTGTGTAAGCGGATAGGATGCGCCAATTAAACAAGAAGAAATCAAACAAGCAATGAAATCCTCCGAATAAAACTCTACAAAAGGCAAAGTGATGGCCGTGTAACAGGTGTAATAAATAAACCCTCCTTGAAAAATAAACACCACTAAAAAACTAATCACAGGATATTTCTTT
>JBBSTQ010000283.1:0-4885 GCA_038235745.1 Sphingobacteriales bacterium | reverse complement strand
TAAGGTTCGTTGATAATTCCATCGCAGGTTTAAACGGCTACTTTCGTCTTCTTTAAGTCGCTGGAATTCTTTGATAATGTACAGCTTAAATTCTATGGAAATCCAAGAAGCAAACTCAAAAGCAATATCTTTATGTGCAAATGTACCACCATAACGTCCTGATTTTGAGCTAAGACCTATGGCATTTGTGGTTTCAATCCATTTCTTTGGTGTCATCACAAAACTATTTAGACCTGCTTGCTTTCTAAACCCGTCGAATTCGACGGGTTTAAAATCTGGATTATACATTTTTTCCCAGAAGCCTAATAACTCAATGGTATTCCTGTTTCGGAGCCAGTTCTTTATAACATCATCCGTATGCGTAGCGTCCTTGTGTTTGGCAATATCTGTTAGTGAAATATAATCAGACTGCTCTCCTATAGAGATAGTTATATGAGTACCTTGTACTGTTATTTTGTTGTTTTTCGCCATACAATGCTATTATTGATTATGCCCACCTTCTAATTACCGTAAATTTATTAATTTTCGTATTATTGGGTCACTGACCCAATAATTATGAGGTTAGCATTTGTAAATTGTCGGTAACGGGAAACTTTAGATTCTCTAAGCCTTTTTATATAATATCTTTAACTAACTGTCAGAATAATTTTGAGCTGCGGCCCTTAAACATTTTAAATCTGGTAATTAATAATACTACAATTTCCTATCTCAATTTTTAGTCTTTCCTATCTTAATTTAAATTGATTATTTATTTAGTAATCAAATAATTGTGTAGTTATCCTCTTCTCTGCGTTATCTTAATCTCTATCTTTTTCTATCTTACTTCTTGCTTGTCAAACCGTTTGTTTTTTGTCACTTCATACTTTAGGTCTATCAGTATTAGCTAAAACATAGCAGTAACATCTTCCAACCAAAAACACCAAAGACAATCCAAAAAAAATAACCTTAAATATACTTATTCTGCTTTTTACTAACCCGCTTCTCCCCAGCTTTATACCCGCCAACACTAGCAGAAGCTTCCTCCGTTTTACTAGATTTAGAAACCAGACCCATAATTTCTTTAACTTCCTCGCGAGTAAGGTTGCGGAACTCGCCAACCTTTAAGTTTTTTGTGGTAATATTCATCACGCGGACACGCTTTAGGCGCTTTACCTCGTAATTCAAATACTCACACATTCTGCGAATCTGACGGTTTAAACCTTGAATCAAAGTAATATTAAAAACAAACTCGCTGTCTTTTTTAACCAAACATTTCTGAGTGACCTCATCTAAAATGGGTACACCGTTCCCCATTTTTCTTAAAAAATCAATGGTAATAGGTTTGTCAACCGTAACCACATATTCCTTTTCGTGTTTGTTACCGGCTCTTAAAACCTTGTTTACAATGTCGCCATCGCTAGTTAAAAATATCAGGCCCTCAGATAATTTATCCAAGCGGCCTATTGGGAAAATACGTCGTGGATGACCAATGTAGTCTATAATATTGCCCTCCACATGTCTTTCAGTGGTGCAGGTAATGCCTTTGGGTTTGTTGAAAGCAAGGTAAATAGCATCTCCGTCGTCCTTAAACTTAATACGCCTTTCGTCTAATCGAACGTCGTCAGTGATAGAAACTCGATCTCCCAACAGTGCAGCTTTTCCGTTGATGGTCACTCGCCCTTCTTCAATGGCTTGGTCGGCCTCACGACGAGAGCAAATGCCCATATCGCTAATTGCCTTGTTTAATCTTAAAGTATCTTGTTTTAAAGCCATCAGTATTTAATTAAAAAGGACTATTAATTGAAGCAAACGTTGGTAAAACAGCATCTTTAGCGGAAACTAAAGCATCGACTTCGTTAATCCCCCAATCAATTCCTAAATCTTTATCGTTCCAAATAACTCCTATTTCTGCACTCTTCTCAAATAACCCAGTGCATTTATAGCTGAAAATGGTTTTATCTTCTAAAGTCAAAAAGCCGTGTAAAAAGCCAGGTGGCACATAAAACATTTTATTGTTTTCGCCACTTAACTCAATCTTAAAATGCTGACCGTAAGTTGCTGAGCCTTTTCTGATATCAACCGCAACATCCAAAACTTTCCCCTGAATAACTCTTACCAATTTGCCCTGCGAATATGGCGATGCCTGCGCATGCAATCCGCGTAAAGCGTTTTTATGAGAGTATGATTGGTTATCTTGAACAAAGTCCAACTCGATTCCCAACTTTTTAAAAGTTTCTTGGTTATAACTCTCAAAAAAATAACCCCTGTCGTCTTTCCAAATTTTGGGTTCAATGATTACCAAACCTTTGATTGGCGTTTCTATAATATTCATCTAAACTTTTTCTAAAACACTTCTAAAAGCAACAAACTTATTGGCGAATTTCTGCTGAATATCAGCCTGTAATTTTGGCGAATACTTCTCTCGGTAATCGGCAAGTTTTTGCACATCACCTGTAATATATTGTGCACAATAAGTAATGCCTTCGTTAACCGGTTCGGTCAAGCGTAATAAACTGCTTTGATCAAACTTACCGGTGGCCATTACTTCTGGCATGTGAACCTGTTTCATGTATTGAACATACTCGTCGTGAATATCTTCTTCAATAATGGTGGTAACATTATAAATTATCATGGCGCTAAGTTAATCAACCGCTTTTTATTACAAGGCATCGCCTCTTAAATTTCTAAATCTTTTACGAGTTTCAATCAAATACAAGCTTCCAGGATAATTATTGATCAGCTGTTCATAATGCTTTTTAGCGGCCGGCAAGTCTTTCAGGTTATCCTCCTCTATTACCGCAAGCTTGAACAACGCGTCATCAGCCCAAATGCTATTTGGATATTTTGTGATGATTGTATTAAACGTTTCTTTAGCTACCGAAAACTGTTTTTCTGTGTTGTAAATATTTGCTTTCAGCATTAAAACATCATCCAACAATGTCGATTGCGGATACAATTTAATCAAGCTATCCAAAGTATTCAACGCCTTTTCAGATTGATTTTTAAAAGTCAGTAAATCGGCTTTCGCATATAATTTTAAAGCATTCCCGGTACTATCCACGGCTAAATCATCCTGAATCAGCAAGCTTAAGTCAAGTGCATCATTAGCAATAAGTTGCGATGTTGAAGCTTTCAAAACATCTAACTGTGCCTTTGCCCAATTAAAGTCTCCGTTATAAAAAGAAAGCTTGGCGTTTTTAAATTTAGCTTCCTGCCCAAGCGAATTGTCTTTAAAGCTCTTTTCTATTTGACCATATAAAAGTGCGGCATCCCAAGGTTGATTGTTTAATGTGTAAATGGCAGCCAAATCCATTTTAATTTGCGCTAAAGCATTGGCATTTATCTCAGGTAAATTAAGGCAATTCTCCAGTAAATCAGTCGCTTCAGCGGTATTACCCAAATAAAATGCTTTTAGATTCGCCAAAGCTCTAATCGCAAAAACAGTCTGCGAATTTTTACCGTATTCGTTCAGAAGCAAGTTATAATCATCATTAAGACCTTTTATTTGTTGCTGGCTATAAGTTCCGTCTAGCACTTGCTGATTTTTGATCTGCAACATGGCAACTTTTGACGCTATATAATAAGGCGAGTTGGTTGGCTTTGTGAGTAAATACTCGTAAGCTTTTTGGGCTACATCATAAGCCTTACTCTCTACCAAAATATTTGCAAAATTATAAACGGTGCTGCCATTATCATTGAGTCTTTTGTCTAAAGCAATCAGCTGAACCAGCGCAAAATTATATTGTTTTTGTTGCAGATAAACCCAAGCCAATAGATTAACAAAAGCGGTGTTTTGAGGGTTTTTCTGAATTTGTCTTAATACCAACGACCTTAAAACATTGTAATCCTCGTCAGACTCAAAAGTTCGGGAGATGCTATTTTTCGCATTTGCCAAAAACTCGGGTTGGTAAGCTAAAACAGCCAAAAACTCATTACTAAGCTCAGTTTTCATTTTTTTAAAACGATACAAGTTGATCAGCTCGTAACCGAACGCGGTTTCATCCTTCAATATTTTTCTACCTGTTAAAAAGGATTTAATCGCATAATCATAATTGCCTAGGCTGTAGAAGGAATTTGCTACTTCTGTAATCGCAAATTCTTCTTTGGGCATTTTATCTATAACTTCATTGTATATCTTATCCGCTTTGTCTGCTTCTCCTTTTTCAAGGTACAATTGCCCTAAGTCAATTCCGTATTTAAAGTTTTGTTTTATTTTCTTACCGACGATTTTTTCCGCCTCATTATATTTTTTGAGTTTCAAAAGTGTGTTGAAATAGCCTTCAAAATATAAATCATCGCCATTGCTGTTTTGATATAGTTTTTGATAGATCGTTAAAGATTTATCATATTCGCCGTTGTCAAAAAACTGGCGAGCAAGTGCTTCATCGTTTGCGAAGGTTTGGGCTTTAACAAAACTAAAACTCGAGAGCAAAATAAAAACGCAGGTTAAAAATTGGAAAGTTTTGGTCATTGATGCTAAAATATAAAATTCTTGTTGCTAATACTTTAAACAAATAGATATTGTTGTATTTGAAATGTTACCGAGCTATAAAATGTAATGATTTATTAATGCTTATTTTGAGTGCAAATTGACAGCACACAGGCTTTCAGTTTTATTGACCAGCCAAAAACCAAAGAAATTAAATTTAATGATTTCCAATTTTAAAAAATGTTTAGCCATTATGTTATTCGCATTTGCAGGTTGCAAAACGTTGCCTCCTGCAGATTTGGTTACGGTAGAAACATTTTTCAGAAATTCCGAACGTACAGATTACCGCATTTCTCCAAACGGAAAATACCTTTCTTTCTTACAAACTGTAAATGGTAAGCAAAATCTTTTTGTTCGCTCAGTTGCTGATACGCTGACTCAGCAAATCACTAATTTAACCGATGTGTCTGTTAAGAC
>JBBSTQ010000282.1:0-4898 GCA_038235745.1 Sphingobacteriales bacterium | reverse complement strand
GAAACTTCACTGATTGACTTCATTCATCCGGATGACTCAATAATGGTGAGTGCGTTAATGCAACGCGTTGCCGGCAACCCAGGCTCTACTGAAAGCTGCGTACATCGTTTAAGACATTCTAACGGTAATTATATTTGGTTAAAATCCAGCTTAACAAATATGCTTGAAAAAGCTAACGTTCAGGCTATCATGTACAATTTTATTGATGTTTCTGAACAGAAGATGACTGAGCTTGAACTTACCAAGCAAACAGAGCAAATAACCGAACTTTTAGAAACCATGACGGATGGTTTTATTTCGTTAGATGAGAATCTTTGTTACACGTATATAAACGGGCAGGCCTTAAAAATGGCCCGAAAACCCCGAGAAGAGATGATCGGCCGCAATATATGGGATGTTTTTCCGGATGCGGTAGGTTCGACTACTTACGAGGCAATCCAAACTGCGTTTGTCGATAAAAAATACGTATGTAACCAAGATTTTTACGCCCCATTGCAATTATGGCAGGAAAACAGGGTTTATCCTTCTGGTGGAGGCATATCTCTTTTTATCCGCGACATAACAAAGCAAAAAAAAGAAGAAAATCATCTTAAACTGCTGGAGTCTGTAATCACTAACACCACAGATTCGGTAATGATTACAGAAGCAGAACCATTTGATTTACCCGGTCCACTCATTCTTTATGTAAACGAAGCGTTTACGCGAATGACCGGTTACGCCGCAGCGGAAGTCATCGGAAAAACACCAAGAATTTTGCAAGGCCCTAAAACTGATAAAGAGGAATTAAAACGTATTGGAAAGTGCCTTCGTAACTGGGAACGATGCGAAGCGACCGTAATCAACTATAAAAAGAACGGAGAAGAATTTTGGATCAACTTGGCGTTGAGTCCTGTCGCAGATGAAAATGGAAGGTTCACTCATTGGATATCTATAGAACGGGATGTTACCAATCGCAAAAGCGAAGAAAAGCAGAAAATATTGCTCGCGGAAACAAGTCAGCTTTTTAATGAGCCGATGGAACTTAATTTGCTGTTGGAGAAATTGCTTGAAAGGGTGGTGGATTATGATCATTTCGTAATTGGAGAGATTTGGTTAACTAGCGCAGACAAGAATAAGATGAGCATGGTTGCTAAAACTACACGCCCGCCACAGGGAGAGGGGTTTTATGAACAAACTATCGAATTAACCAGTTTTGCTAAAGGCGAAAGTATGCCAGGTTCCGTTTGGGAAAGTGGTAAAATATTAGAATGGGATCACTTAGGTGACCACCCGAACTTTCATTGTAGTGAAGCTGCTAGAAATACAGACGTAAAAACGGTGTATGGGATACCAATCATCTCTGAAAATGTGACCATTGGTGTTTTGGTGCTGGGTTCAAATGAGAAACGGTCTGAAGAGTTAAAACCTTTGATTCCACTTTTCGAAAGATTAAGCGTTCATTTTGGTGTAGAGATTAGACGTAAGCAATTGGAAGAAGAGTTACTTCAAATTTTTACGCTTGCACCAGATATTATTTGTACTGTAGGCATAGATGGGTATTTAAAAAAGGTAAACCCAGCAATGATTTATTTGTTTGGCTATACAGAAATGGAACTTTTGGCGAAACCGTTGGATGCATTTATCCATCCAGGAGATCTCGAGTACAGTAAGCTAGAAATGGAGAAGTTTATCGCTGGTGTAAAAATATTATCCTTTGAAAACAGGTTTGTCAATAGAGCCGGCAAAACCGTTTGGCTTTCGTGGACCGCACATTTAAACGAGCGAGAAGGTTTATTGTTTTGTGTAGGGAAAAACATTGATTCAAAAAAGCAAACAGAGCAATTGCTGTATGCATCAGAATCTAATTTGAACGCGGTAATTGAAAACACGGATTCCTATATTTATTCTTTTGATAGAGACCTCAAGTTTGTGACCTTTAACAAAGAGATGAGCAAAATGATGGAAAGTGTATATCACACATCTGTAGCTCCTGGGTATCCGATATTCGATCTGCTTCGGGCACATCATGCGGAAGATTTGCAAGAATGGCGAGAGATTTATGACCGAGCATTCGCTGGCGATTCTATTCAGTTTGAAAAGGAGATTACCGTAGGGAGTTATCATACTTATAACAGTTTTTCCATCAATCCTATTTGGCAAAATAAAGAAGTAACGGGGCTTTCTTGTTTCGTAAATGACATTACAGACCGTAAACGTACAGAGCTTAGTCTTTTAGAGTCGGAAAAAAGGTATAGCGAGCTTTTTCAATTGAGCCCACTGCCAAAACTAGTATTTGAATTGGAAACGCAACGATTTTTGGATGTGAACGAAGCTGCGATAAAGCAATACGGTTATACAAGGGAAGAGTTGTTGCAAATGTCAATTGACCAGCTCAGTCCTCGGGATAACATATCATTATCAAAGAAAATGATGTTTGATTTAAACCAAAAAGATGGTACGGCAATCCACTCGATTATCCATCAAAAAAAGAATGGTCAAACTATAAATGTTAACATACAAAGTAATCCGATAACTTTCGGCGGAAAAAATGCTCGAATAGCAGCTGTTAACGATGTTACTAAGAGCCTTAAACATATTCATGCAATTGAGGCACAAAATGAGAAGTTAAAAGAAATTTCTTGGTTGCAGTCACACGTGATTCGAGCACCGCTTGCTCGCATTATGGGGTTAATAGCACTTCTTAACGTTACAGAAGATTTGCCAGATGAAACCAAGAAAATGTTGGGATATGTGTTGCAATCTGCCAAAGAATTGGACGAGGTTATTCATGACATCGTTGTTAAAACGGAAGTGATTGATTTGAAAGATATTTAAAATATACACTAGATAATCAAGGCGGTTTTGAAACCCTCAAGCAAATGTTGACCTGATTTTTTAGCTATTATTTTAATGGCTTAAAATAAGCAGATTATTGGGATGGCAACTTTCAATATAGCAGAGCGTTGGCGTAATGGTGATTTTTATTACATTGGAAATTCAACCCTAAATTCTGTATCTTTATTTACTTCACTTTTAACACTTATTAAACCTCCAAGCGTCTCAATTTGCGTTTTTACCATGTATAATCCCACACCTTTGCCTTCAGCATAACCTATATGGAAGCGATTATATAAGCCAAATATCATATTATTTTGTTTTTCAAGGTCTATTCCCAGTCCATTATCCTTAAAAAGTAAAACGATTTTGTTGTTTATAATATGGCTACTTATTTCTATTGACGGAACAAGGTTTTGCTGTCTATACTTTAAACCGTTGGAAATAAGGTTGTAAAAAATACTATGCAGGTAGCTTTTGACCGTCATCATTTCTGTTGCTTCAGAAAAGTCCCAAGTAATTCTTGCATTCTCGGCCTTAATAATAGTTTCGATACCTAAATAAATATCTGAAGCAAGATTTGTAAAGTTTACCGATTCATTTCTTTCCGTTATTTGATTTTTTGCCTGAAGTACGTCATTAAGGTCTTTAATAATCTCATCTAACTTATTTGCTGATACAATTATCGAATTGTTGACATAATCCACTGTTTCTTCATCAAGGTTTTTCTCCTGAAGTAAAGATGTTAAACTGATAATGTTTGCAACCGGTGATCGTAGGTTGTGCGAGATAATATAGGAGAACTGCTCAAGACTTTTATTTCGTTGAACAATGTCTTCCATAAGTTTTTCTTTCTGAAATCCATATAGCTTCTTTTCAGTGATGTTTAAGTGCATGATCACAGCACCATTGATGATTTCATTTTTTGAGGGAGTAATTATTACTTGAAACCATCTTTGTTCATCAGGAGAATGACAGGGATATTCCAATGTAAACTCCTCTGTTTCTCCAGAAAGTACAGTTCTTATTCCAGCAGCGATTTGCCTTCCTGATTCCTCGTCATTGCCAGTTGAATTCTCCGAAACTTCGAGATAGTTGTCGCCGATGTTTTGATTACATGATTTTGAGCCGTTTGCAGTACCGAACGCTGTCCATGCTTTATTTACCGATGTGATAACACCGTCGGTATTTATCAGCGCTATATTAGCTGGTAACGCATTAAAAATAGCAGTCTTTTGAACATCAAGCAGTTGGAGTTGCTCTTTAGTTGCTATAAGTTCTTCGTTAGCAATCTCTAAATTATTGGCTCTGTTTTTTTGAAAAGTAAGTTTTTTTAGAGAAACCATTAATTCATTGGCTCTTTTTATCTTCTCCTCAAATTCAAAGGCAAGCTCTATGTTCGCAATAATTAACTCATCGGCTCTATCTTTCTTTTCCTTATTGGCAATAATCAATTCGTTTCCTCTGTTTTTCTTCTCTTCACTTTGAAAGGCAAGTTCCTTATTGGCAATAATCAGTTCGTCAGCTCTATTTTTCTTTTCCGTTTTTTGATAAGCAAGTTCCTTATTGGCTATAACTAACTCATCAGCTCTATTTTTCTTTTCTTGATTTTGAAAAGCAAGTTCTGTTTTGAGGTTTAATAAATCGGCCGATTCTGTTTTTTTTCTCATTTCGGTGTTTTTTATTCTTTTATTTAAGAATTGGGTTTAACACCAATGGATAAACAGTTATTGTAATTTAGTTTCTGAATTTGAAACAATACTTTATATTAAGGTAGAGTAAAGAATTTTTACTAATAAACAACAAGTTAGTTTTTATAAATAACATTTTTAATATTTATTTTGCGTTACGCTGAATAGGCGGTTACAGGTTGGTGTTCTAATCATTCATCTATAAGATGCTGACCCTCTGTTCGCTTTGTTTTCTTGATTGAGAAAATACATCAAATTTTTTTTGGTCAGTTGGTTTTATAATTCCCGACCGGGATAGTTTGTAATGATGCTATTGGTTAACCCAACCGGATTTATGTTTATTTTGGAATGGCAGATAACAGGATTGGTATGGCAAAAACGGAAATTCCTGAT
>JBBSTQ010000281.1:0-4902 GCA_038235745.1 Sphingobacteriales bacterium | reverse complement strand
TCAAGCAGGCGATTTTGTCTATGATGCCAACGGAAACTTTGTGCAAACAAACATAGTATTTAACGGAACTAGTAAAACAACCAACCAGCTCGCAGGTGCTAACCCTGTTTACCAAACTTTCTTCGAAGATGGTAACCAAACATTGTTAATTAGCCCCGGCGATGTGAAATTTGTTGACGTAAACGGCGATGGATACATTGATGCAGGAAAAGGTACAAATGGCGATCCTGGCGATAGAGTGGTTATTGGAAATACAACGCCTAGATACCAGTATGGTTTCCGTTTGGGTGGGGAGTTTAAAGGAATAGATTTATCTCTTTTCTTCCAAGGTGTAGGAGAGCGGAAAATTTGGGGCGACGGTCAATTGGCTATACCCGGTTATTTTGCCAAAGAAGGTGCAATGCCACAAGCAATTGCAGGTAACTATTGGAAAGCTGATCGTACCGATGCATTTTATCCAAGAGCTTGGAATTTGGGTGGGGCAACCGAGGGATACGTAATGAGAACTCAAAGTAGATACATGCTAAACATGGCTTATTTAAAAATAAAGAATATCACTTTAGGATATAATTTGCCTGCTCCTTTACTTAAGAGGATTAAGATTGCCAGTGTGAGAGCATACATTTCGTTGGAAAACTTTATAACTTTTGATAACCTTCGAGGACTACCAATTGATCCAGAAGCAATTTCAGGAGTTTCGATTTTTCGTTCTGATGATAGGTATAATTTGGGTCGTACCGGTACATCAAACCCTACATTTAGGTCAGCCGCTGCAGGGCTTCAAATTGGTTTTTAATTTAAAGGAGAAAGAAAATGAAAATAGCATTTAAAATAGTACTCGTTTTTACAGTGATTGTTTTTGCGGGTTGTGAAAAGTTTTTAGATCGGCCGCCGTTAACTCGTGAATCGGACGATACCTATTGGACTAGCGAAGAGAAATTGCGTTTATACGCAAACAAATATTACACAGACTTTTTTGACGGTTATGGTAGAGGGTTTGCCACTGGGGGCGCACCGTTAGTAAACTTTATAAATAACGATGACATTGTTGTTCTAGGTAACCAGTTAAACCTTACCCGGTCTGTACCAAATAGTGGTATTTGGAGCTATGGTACCATACGGTCACTTAATATTATGTTAAACCGTATAGATACCAGAATGACTGATATTTTAACGCCAGCAGAAAAAGGACATTGGATGGGTATCGGTCGCTTTTTTCGGGGATTTAGGTATGCAGAATTGGTTCAAGCTTATGGCGACGTCCCTTATTACAGTGAGGAAGTTTTTAATACCGAGCTTGATAAATTGTACAAGCCGAGAACACCTCGGAATGAAGTGATGGATAGCGTTTACTTAGATTTTAAATATGCTTTGCAAAATGTGCGCTTGAATGATGGCGACCAAAATGTAAATAGATATGTTGTTGCAGGGTTTGTATCTAGATTGGCGCTTGTAGAAGGTACTTGGCAAAAGTATTACTACAACAATAATGAGCAAGCGAAAAAATTTCTGGACCTAGCTGTTGAAGCTGCCGAAATGGTAATTAGTAGTAATCGGTATGCCATCACTGGCGATTACAAAAGCCTTTTTACATCTAAACAATTACAGGGTAATAAAGAAATGTTATTGTATAGAAACTATGATGCCGCCGCAGGAGTTACGCATGCTATCGGTTCCTATGGTAACTTAGCTGAATCTACTACTAATGGCCCTACTTCAGACATCATTAAAGCGTATATTCTATCTAACGGGCAGGTTTGGCAAAATGCAACCTCAGCAGATGCATCTTTTAATTTAGATAATTTGATTGCAACACGCGATTCGAGATTTGAAGCTACCTTTTTTAGTAAACCAAGTCTTTTAAATAGGGGTTCTTACTACTACATCACCAAGTTTTTACCGCGTGAGGTAGAAAAGACTACCCAAGTAGATCTACAGGGTATGCCGGCTGATTTTGTTGGAGATAAAAACGAAACGGATGCTCCGGTTTTGCGATACGCAGAAATATTACTTAACTGGATCGAGGCGAAAGCTGAATTGGCTATTTTGGGTGGCAGTGCAGTTACGCAGGGCGACATTACCAACTCTATCAATAAAATCAGAAGTAGACCTCTAGCCCCACAAGCTTCAGCAAGAGGAGTTCAACAAACGGCGCCACTTATTTTAACTAGCATTCCATCAGATCCTAGCAGAGACCCTTCCGTTTCGGCGTTGTTATGGGAGATTAGAAGAGAACGCAGAATGGAATTTGCTTTTGAAACGATGCGTTTAGCCGATTTAAAAAGATGGTCTAAGTTGGAATATATGGACAACTCTCTTAACACAGATATAATTAGTGGAGGATGGGTGGATTTTTCAGCGCAACTACCAGGCGCATTAACAGCAGCAAATATTGGCAAGCTCGCCGTAGTTAGCTTAACTGGAGTAGAAACTGTTTATAGTGGAACAAATGGTGCAGCTATGAAAGGTTTCTATAAAAACACAGTGAATCAACCGCGGTTACCATTTTTAAATCAACCAAATATTAATCCGTACTTGGCGCCTGTTGGCATTGTGCAAATAGACGACTATGTGGCAAGGGGATATGTTTTGTCACAAACTAAAGGTTGGCCACAGAATTAAGTTTTTATAATCTATATATATTTAAAGAGTTAGAAAATGAAAATAAGATATAAAACATCAAAAATAGGCATTTTAGCAACCTTTATGGGTTTGCTAAGCCTATCTTCATGTAAAAAAGATCTGCCAGGAGCGCTTGATACATCAGCAAATATGACAGTTTTAAATTCCATTAAAATTGTTAATGCGGGAGCAGGTGGAACAACGGTACTTGAAGGTACAGTTGATGAAACGGCAAAGACCATATCATTTCCTAGAATAGAACCCACTACAGATTTCTCAAACCTGAAATTTGAGGCTGTTTTATCGGATGGTGCTAAATTAGATAAAGAAACATACCCCGTAACTTTCGAGGATGGGCAATCTGAGAAAGTGATTGTTGTTAAGGTGATGAGTGAGCCTCGTTTCCGCGAGTACTTGGTTAAGTTAAGGTTGAAAGTGCCTGTTTTTGGTGCTGACTTTACAACTGGGAAAACTTACGATTTTACAAATAATCCCTTAGGTGCGCCACTTTATTACGCCTTTAGTGGTTTTACGACCAGAGGTAGTGGGTTTGATGGGGAAAAGGTGTTAATTGTAAAAAGATCTGATGACGCACATTTGCTAAACGTATCTGATTTAAAAAATGGCGTAACTACTAAAATTCCACTAAATATGACAGGAATTTCTGGTGGTACTTTTAATATTAACATGGGTGCCCAAGTAAACGGTCATACTTATATTGCAAGTTTATCAGGAAGTGGCGCTAGCCCTTTACGTGTTTATCATTGGACAGATCCAAGTGTTGCGCCACAAGTAATTCTTGACGTAACCACTGCAGGAATATCAGGAGCTGGAGCAAGAAACGGAGATAATTTATCAGTCAGTTTGAATGATCAAGGTAATGGTTATATCTTTTTTGGAGACAATCCGGGATCCAAAACATTAAGATATGATGTAACTAATTATACAACAGTTAGCAATCCAACAACTTTCGCAACGCCAGTCGCCTCGGCAGGGTCTTGGACATCTTACAACCGAGTTGGTAATACCAGCGATTATATATTCACTGGTCATGATGCGCCTGTAGCGTCGATATCAGAAGGCGGTTCGCCCTCATATATAATGAGCAGGACATCTATTCCTGTAAGAGGATCAGATGCAAGGGTTTTCAACTTTAATGCCGAGCGTTATTTAATTATAACCACAGCGGCTAGAACGGGCTCAGATGCAACTGTTTTTTATGTTTACGACATCACAAAAGGCGCAACTATAAAAGAGGCCCTAACTAATTTAGATAATGCACCTAGCATCACACCAGTATTTCAATATGCTTTAATGGGACCGGTAAATACAGCACCAGCATCGCAAACAGGTTTTTATGTTAAAAAAGATGCATCTGGTAAAGATGAGTCTTTATTGCTCTATTCCGCAGCAAATGATACAGGTTTTGTAATATTTGAGTTTGGAAAAAAGGTAGCTGAAGATTAATTAGCCGAAAGTTTTACTAAGGTTGGGTGGGTATAATTTATCAAAAATCGACTGCGTTATCACTACTAGCGGTCGTTAATAATAGACTTATCTACCCAATTTTTATATACTAGATATAAACCTCAGCGATCGATAAAAGGGCGAGCCAAAATTTTAATGAAAAACAGAAATTAACATCAAAGCAATGAAAAAAATCCAATTCCATATAACGCTCTTGCTAGCAATGGTACTTGTACTCAATGCCTGTAAAAAAGGGAATGAACCTTCGCCTATTCCTGGGCCTGGCCCAGTTAAACCACCAGTAGTAGATACTAACGCACCAATTTTTCCTAAAAAAGAAATGAGGGCCGTTTGGATAGCTTCTGTTTTCGGTTTAGACTGGCCACAAAGTGTATATGATGTGACAGCTCAGAAAAAACAATACACAGATTATTTGGATAAGTTTAAAGCAATGAACATCAACGCAATATACTTTCAAGTGAAAAGTATGGGTGATGCGTTTTATAACTCGCCTTATGAGCCTTGGAGTTCAAGCATAACAGGAACCAGAGGGCAAAATCCAGGTTATGATGTGCTTAAGTTTATGATTGATGAAGCGCATGCCAGAGATATTGAATTTCATGCTTGGATGAATCCATATCGCATTGCAACTCGTTCATCGGGCGGCTCATTTCCTGCACTAGCTACAACAGTTGATCCTACTTGGGTTTCAGACTTTCCAACCATAAGAATTTATAATCCTGCGTTACCCGAAGTTAGACAGCGCCTCGTTGATATCGTAAAAGACATGCTAGTAAAATATGATGTAGATGG
>JBBSTQ010000280.1:0-4948 GCA_038235745.1 Sphingobacteriales bacterium | reverse complement strand
TTTGAAAACTTCTCCGCTTCAGAAATGTAGATTCCACTAGCTATTCTCCCAGCAAAACTTGCTCTGTCATTAAACTTGAAAAAGAAGAGCTTGTCATGCGCTAAAATATTGTTCCTTTCTATATAGAAAACGAGACCTGGTAAGCTGATTTTCTGGTCATACTTTGAAGTCAGCTTTTTTTCGATTCCGTTATCCAGATATTTAAGCTCGATTCCGAGAGATGTGGTTTTAAAGTCGATTTGCCCTCGATAAAAATTAAGGGAGTCCTGTTGTAACAGGTGAACAACAAAGGGTCGGTCAGGATACATTTCAGAAATACGCACCTTACCGTTAATATAATAACTTACCTGCCAATCAAAATGGTTAACGGCCCGTTGCATCACAGGTTTACTTTTAATGACCCAACTTTCAGAAGTGATGCTATTTGAGGTACTCTGAGAGGTAGAAAGGATTTTTTCAAGCCCTAGCTCTTTGTTTTCAAATTTAAGGAAAATATGCGCATTATATAATTTCGGGGTGTACCAAAGATAGGCGTAAGCAACAAATAAGGATATAATTAGGGTTGCCACTACCCAGTACCACCGACTTAAAACAATTTTTAAAAATTTAACATAATCTAATTCTTGTTTGACGATAGGGCGAGTTGCAGTGGTTTCTTTTAAACTCATATTACCTTCTGCTAAATAGTAAGATGAGACTGATCAAAGATGTCCCAATTCCTACATAAGATAGGATTGGGGATATCTTGTCGCTAAACAAATAAATATTTCTAGGCTCGCTATAAATAATGTCACCATTCCTCAACCGAAGTTTAGGGCTAGCTAAACTTGCAATGTTTGTTAAATCTACCTCAATAACTTCTGGGTTTGTTTTGTCTCCTCGGATGATTTTCAAGCTCGTTTGATCTGCTCTCGGGTTGAAACCGCCGGCCTCGCCCAAAACATTTATGAGCGTGGTATTGTTACTTTCTAAAGGAAAATTCCCTTGCTTACTGAATTCACCTAACAGCGTAACTTTGGCGTTTAGAATGGTAATCACAAATAGTGGATCTGCCAACATATTTGCTTTGTAGGCTTTGGTGATCAGCTCCTCCGCTTCCTTTACCTCTAAACCTACGATACGGATTTCGCCAATACCAGGTAACTTAATTTTACCATTTTCATCCACCTCGTACTTTATTTGCAAAGGTGTTGAAGCTCCTAATCCATTGATGAGGTTTTCATTGGTCAGATTCGTAATGGTCAAGTTATCTCCAACTTGGATCAATGGCGAATAACGTTCATTTGCATTCATTGCCGAATCGACCAAAGTCGATTTTACTGCCTGCCCCCCGTTAGTTCTAAATAAAATACTTTTTTTATTACTACAGCCGAAAATTAGAGGTAAAAGTAGTGTGAGGAAAACAAACTGAACCCTTTTAAGGAGAATCGCTTCCACGGTTTGACGGGCTAAACTCATAAATATGCCTGATAATGTTTTTCTTTTACCGGCAAATGTAAGATAATAAAGAGTTTGTATCGAATTATACACGCACAAATTTGCGGGACGTTTCTTTGTTTCGGTGAAAAAGCTATTTGCTACTTTGATCAAACGCTTTGATTGTCTTTTATCAATAGGAGGAGCGCCACCCAAGACAGGCTAAAAGCACAATCTTACCATAACCGATAAATTCCGCCTTGATCCCGATAGCTATCGGGATTGCGGTATTGAACCAGAACAATTGGCACTGCCTCTAGCAAAAAGCGTAGCGGAGAGTCCCGATAGCTATCGGGATTGGTTAATTTTTGCAGAAAAAAAGTGACTAGCCTCCCGCGGCAATGAGCGGGGTGATCTTATCAATAACCAAACCTTTCCTAACTAATTAAATTCTCCTAAAAACGAGGGGTCGTCACTAAAAAAAGGTTACTGAAAAAAATCGAACAGATTGCCACAGCGCCCTCACTCAGCCCAGAACTCAGCTTCGCAATGCCTGCGTGAAGAGGAGCGCCAGCCAAAATAGGCTAAAAGCACAACCTATCATAACCGATAAATTCCACTTTGGCGGCTGCGGGCCTGATGAAGACGTTCAAGGCCTCAATCATAAAACTATAAAAATAAAATACGTGTTTTTATTGTGGAAAAGTTCTTTAAATAATGGCACAATCAGTTTTTATAAATACATTTCTTTTAAGTAAATTTGTTTTAAATAATTGATAATGAGCATGAAAAAATCAGCCAAACAAAAGAAATTTGCCAAAATAGTAACTGAACAAGCAGACGAGGGTTTAGGAACGCAGGAAATTGATTTGTATGGCACTAATTATGTAAAAGACCTATTAGGCGTCAATACCTTTAAGTCTTATAGTAAAAATATATCTAATCCATTAACCTCTTGCTTACCAATCGGGAAGAAAGTTTTTGCCACAATAGATGGACTTGAGATAAAAAATGATGTCGTAGATAATTTATCCACAGGAGTTAAATTTGGTATTGATGCTATTAGCATAATAGGTAATGTGGGAATTTCTAAACTAATAAATGAGCGTAACCATCCAGATAATTACGACGCTTCGCAAATACACGGAATGAGTTACCTAACTGATTGCTTAGATAATTTATCAATTGGAAAAAAACTCGGTACGGATTATTATCAAATGGACGTTTATAGTAGAAACCTTTTTAAACCAATTAATTCATTTGAACATTTAGGAGGGTATGACGGCGTGGCTATTAACAGAAACGGAATCAATTATAGTGGCCTAAACAACGCTTCGTTAAGGTATGACTTTAATGGTAAACTAAATAATCGTCTAACTTCTCACTTACTTAGTTTAATTGACAACACACAAAAATATACCCCTATTACAAATGGAATTGCTAACCATCTTTTACCCAACTATAGTTTATTAAGTCAGGCTGGGGATCTAACACAAGTTTATTTGGGTTTAAAAGGAACACATGCAGGTTTGATTAACCACAGTGGTTTAACAATAAACTATCCCCTACAACACTGCATTAGTAATTATAGGGTTTCCTTACCTCATACCCTAAAAGCAATCACTGGTGATTTAAGGATTGAACCCTTTAGTAATGGAAGTTTCCCATCGTTTGCTGGCATAAATTCCTTACAATTAACAGCATCAATTGCACCTCAATCAATTAACGCTTTTTGTACAGGTGGTTACCGTCACATTAATCATTTGGGATTAAGTAATTTAAACCCCTCTGCCGCAATTATTGGTGAAACGCTTATAAATCCAGCCACGTCCTATGCTCTTTTAGAGATGAACCCCTATACTTTACAATCTGTCCAAACGCTGAAAGCTCAAAGTAACTTAAGATTAGGGATAGATTTTTCACAGCCTTCAATTGAAAATTTCCAAGGTCTCAATCATCAAAAACTACCCTATTATCTTCAAAAAGATGAATTTGTAATTAGTAATGGTACTATCTGTAATGGTTTAGAACCAATGCTATCTCATTTATACCATACTGATCATACAGCTAAATTCGTTACAGCATTAACGCGTGGCCTACCTAGTGATTTCAGTGTGGTTAGCGGTGCATTAAATAGCGTACCTGATCTAACTAAAAGTTTGCGCTGGCATCCTGAGATAAGTGGCGGTATTTGGAAAGACGAAACAGCAAAAATACTAAAACAAGAAAATGATGAAATTGCACAGTTAAAAAGCGAAGTTTTAGGCCTTAAAAATGAAATCAAACATTTAAGATATAGTCTGGAACAAGTTAAAGATGGACAGACTCATTTAATAAACAGAAAGATATCCGCAGCTGAAAAAAAGATTCAATTAGTATTGACAGCGTCTACAAGTCAAAGTACAACGGCTATTTTAGAAAATGCTTCAGAAGATTTAATCGACAGGTACGATGTGATGAAAATGCTTAACATCAGCGAAAGCACTTATTATCGTTTCAAAAAAAACTGGACAGCTTATCAAATAGGATCAAAAAAACTATACAAAGCTTCCGAAATAAAGGCTCACCTCAAAAATTTCCGAAAATAAAAATATTTATTCTTCCATTTCATCTCCAAACAATCATCAACTGAGACGAATCCAAGCTGAGCAATAGTGTCAGGCTGAGCGGAGTCCGATAGCGGCACAAGCCATCCCTTTGGGGCTATCGGACCAAGCCCCCACCCCTTATACTGCTTTAATACAGAGCACCTACAGAGGAGGTACAGGGTTCACAAAAAAAACTACGGCCTAAAAATCCATCCACGATTGTCAAGTACTGTCAGATACTGTCAAGATTATTTCTGCTAAAGAAAGCGGCTTACGTTTGTTTCAACAATCGGCATGGTGCAGGTTGGGATTAAAACAAATGTGATGTCAAAAAGTAACAACAACGTAGTAACCCATGGTTTAAGTGGTATGGTAGGCGGTATGCTTGTGTTCAGACAAGTAAACGGTAAAACAATTGTGGCACAAAGACCACGCAAAAACAGTAAAGAGCCTAGTGTAGACCAACTAGAAAGGCAACAGAAGTTTAAAGAAGCAGCCATTTATGCTAAAAATGCCATTCAGAATCCAACGTACAAACCTTTGTATGAATCTTTAGCGGGCAATGGAAAATCGGCATACAACATAGCGTTCGCTGATTACTTTAAGCCACCAGTATTAAGTAAAATTAATGTGAATGAATATACTGGTTTGCTTGATCAAAATGTATCGGTACAAGCTATTGATGATGTAGAGGTACAGTCTGTAACAGTCCAAATAAAACAGGCAGACGGAACCGTACTCGAAACAGGTAGCGCATCACTAATGCCGAACGGCATGGATTGGCAATACACGACTACTGTAGTCAATTCAAATTTAGCCGGGACATTAATTAGCTTTACCGCAACGGACATTCCCGGCAATGCAGCAGTTTTAGAAACTGAAATCCCTTAAAATGAGCCATTTTCTAACAAGCATCCTGAGCATTAACATCAGGATGCTTTTTT
>JBBSTQ010000279.1:0-4977 GCA_038235745.1 Sphingobacteriales bacterium | reverse complement strand
TAGAAAAGGCAGAGGGTTTTACAGCACCTTCTCTGCGCATCACTGGTTTGTTCGTTTTCCGCTGGATTACATTTTCTGTTCGTCGCACTTTGGGTTTATCGCAATGAAGCGTTTGAAAAAAAATGGATCAGATCATTTCCCGATATTAACCCATTTAATGCTAAATACTTCGGTCAACGATAAAAATTAAATCGTAAAGTTTTTAAAACCAACGAACCCTACGCTAACCCAAACGGTCTTATATTATTTATCTTTTTTGTCTTTCGGCACACATTTAGGCACCGTTTTGCCATCTTTTTTCTTGGTTCCAATTTGTTCGTAATTTTTCCAGCAGGGATCTTTTTCTTTTTCTGTTTTTGACTTGCTCATATTAGCTTTGTTTTAAAATTACTTCTATTTTTATACCAAAGAGCAATTTTTGCTCGTTTTTCCCAACTCAATTGTTGATAATAACTGGTATGATAGGTGGCTTCAACTGCTATTGGTGCTTTTAAACTTAATTTTATCTGATGTCTATTTGCTCATTGCCACAAAATAAAACCAAATATTCAAATGGCTGTTATTTACAGCGTCATTGCTGAAAATTTAAAAAACAACGCTAAATAAAATACTTAAATTGCGCCTTTAATACAAAAATACTTCATGGCGCAAAAAAAACAAAAAAGAAACGGCAAAGCTAAAACTAAAGCAAAACTACACCCTCGCAACAAACACCAAGGGCGATATAATTTACAAGAATTAATTAATACCAGTCCGGATTTGGCTCCGTATGTAAAGATAAACGATTACGAAGTTGAAACGATAGATTTTGCTGATGCAGAAGCAGTAAAAGAACTCAACAAAGCGTTGTTGCTTCACTATTACGAAGTGAAAAAATGGGATATCCCCGAAGGTTATTTATGTCCACCTATTCCAGGAAGGGCAGATTACATCCATAATGTTGCTGACTTGTTGGCAAAGAGTAACGAAGGCAAAATCCCGACCGGTAAAACAGTTAAATGCTTAGATATAGGCGTTGGCGCAAATTGCGTTTACCCTTTAATTGGTACGCATGAGTACGGCTGGACTTTTATTGGATCCGATATTAACGAAGTTGCACTGGCTTCCGCTAAACTGATTGTTGATTCCAATCCTCAACTAGAATCAAAAGTTAAATTTAGATTGCAACCCAACGCCAGAAATATTTTCCCGGGTGCGCTGGAAAAAACTGAGCGCATCCACGTAAGTATTTGCAACCCTCCGTTTTACACCACATTTGGAGCAGCGCAAACAGCATCGCTAAAAAAACTGAATAATTTAAGCGAGGAAGAAGTAACAGAAGCTAGAAGAAATTTTGGTGGCCAAAACCAAGAAATTTGGTGCCACGGTGGCGAAGGGAAATTTGTGAAAGATATGATTTACCAAAGCCAGGAATTTGCGAACGCATGTTTATGGTTTACAACTTTAATTTCTGACCAAGCAAACTTAAAAAATGCTTACGCTTATCTTAAAGATGTAGAAGCCGTTGATGTTAAAACTTTGCCAATGGGCCAAGGCAATAAGATCAGTAGAATTTTGGCATGGACTTTTCATACTCCAGAAAAACAGGCTTTATTTTTTCCTAAAAAACCCGAAGGCGTTTAATTCTTTTTTATGTTCAGCAAAATAAAATACTGGTTCATCAATCGCTTCAAAAAAATAGTCAACAGTATTTCCTTTTATCCTGCGATAATTGGTATTTTATTTTTGGTAGTGGCTGTATTCATGCTAGCTTTTGATTTTTCTATCCAAGGAAAAAACATAAAATCGCAACTATCTTGGCTGAGCATTAGAGACGCGTCCACTGCCAGAAGCATTATTTCTGCAGTTGCTGCGGGAATTATTTCGTTATCTGTATTCAGTTTTTCAATGGTAATGATTGTGCTCAACCAAGCTGCTTCGCAAATGAGCAACAGGGTTTTGGATAAATTGATTGGCAATCGTTTCCAGCAAATTGTGTTGGGCATATATATAGGTACTATTGTTTATGCTTTCTTTCTTTTAAGTACGATTAGGGATATTGATAGCGGTTTGTATATCCCTTCATTAAGTACTTACTTGCTGATTCTAATTACTATTTTCGACATCTTTCTGTTCATTTATTTTTTGCACTACATTACGCAATCAGTTAAATATGAAGTGATTATTCGTCGCATTAAAGAAAATACGTTTGATGTTTTGAAAAAAGATTTTTCAAAAACAGATCCAAGACATACCTCAATCATAATCAACAGTGAAAATTATGTCTATGCAAATAAGTCGGGTATTTACGAAGGGTTTGATATGTCGTACTTATTGAAATGTTGCAAGAAAAACGAAATGCTTTTTCAGATATTGGTTCCGCCCGGCTTCAATGTTTTGAAGGGCTACCCCTTAGCCAGACTTGATAAAAACTTGGACAGCAATGTTCAAAAAAAACTTGTTGACGCCCTTCTCATTAACCAATCTGAATCTATTGAACTTAATTATTTTTACGGTTTTAGGCAACTTACAGAAATCGCAATGAAAGCATTAAGTCCTGGAATTAACGACCCTGCAACTGCCATCATCTCCATTAGAGCGTTGTTTGAGCTTTATTTATACAGATTGACGCATTTCCCGATACAATTGATAAGCGATGACGACGGAAAAGCAGCCATCATATTAGAAGAGTTGAGTTTCGAAACCATATTCACAGACACCCTTGCCCCTATTTGGAACTATGGGAAAGACGACCGAATGATTCAAAAAGAACTGTTGATTTTGATTCCCCAATTACAAAGAATCAGTAAAAAAGAAGTTTTCGCTAAAATGCTTGCTGATGTAAAAAAGCAGAACGATCAGCAACTGTTTTAACTAAAATGCTACATGTTTCTGGGTATTAAATCCGCCAATTCTTTTTGTTAGTTTTATCAAAAAATAAAACATGAAAAAGCTAACTTTTACTCCTCTTTTGATCTCCACATTTTCGTTTGTTTAGGCGCAAGTTATATTAGCAAGTACATACCAGTACAAACGGTTCCTTTTTAATACAGTATCCATCAGCTTGGGGCTTGGATGATGTAGCTACAAAAAGTTATCTGATTAAAATAACTGCACCAAATGATATTGCTAGAATTTATGTAAAAAGAACCGAATATAATACTGCGGTGGATGCTAAAACAATTGTTTCCAAACACATTGAACCGTCTTAGCTAAAAACAAGAGCTGTTTTAACACTCTTAAAGGAAAAGTTAAAAGGGATGAATGAAGCTCAGTTAGCGATGAAAAATATAGATTCTGGCCACTACACAATTGTTAAAACGATAACTGGAAGAAAAGTATTATACACCGACTATATTCTGATGTTTAAGGGATTATTCATCTACGAGATAAAGTACGAAACCAACGGAAATACCCCACAATAAACCATTAACATCCTTCCCGAAATTGGACTAACTTTTAGAGCGTTGTTGTAGTATGTAGAATAGTGTTCATCGGTACGAAAATTGAGACCAAACATCAATTGCCGAACCCTTATAATAAAACAAAACACTATTCTATGAAAAATTTCATCTTACTCTTTTGTGCAGTATTGTTTATTGGAATCTCTTCTTGCTCAAATAATCAAAACAACAACTCGCAAAGCGATACCACCGCTAATTCTAATAGCTCAACAGACAACTTGTTTCAAGATAAAGATTCGGCTATCTACTTTAACGCCACAGGAACAGAGCCTTTTTGGGGCTTAGAAATTTCTGACAAGCGTATTGTTTTGAACTTAATTGAGGACTCTTTGATTACGCAAACGCCAAGGGTAACAACGGATATGGAGAGAAACATTAAAACTTATCGTGTTGCCACGAAGGAAGCAGCTTTAATTATCGCAATTGCACAAAAAGAATGCACCAACGGCATGTCTGGAAAGGTTTCTCCGTACAGCGTTGAAATTGAATACAAAAGGACTGGAGACGAAAAACAAACTACAATAAATGGCTGTGGCAATTATTTAAATTGACTTTAGCAGAAAACAGTAGCGGCCTCTATTTTTAATAAACCAAAAAACATAAAAAAGGCACACCGTTTGGAGCGAAAGGGATACAAACATCTAAGTATTTGATTAGTCTTTCGTCAAGACTAGTTAACTGAGGATAATAATTAGAAAAACACTTATGAAATCGATTTTAATGATTTTAACTTCCCACGAGGAATTGTTGAATACCGACACAACCACGGGTTTGTGGATCGGAGAATTTACAGACCCTTATTATGAATTTATTGATAAAGGATATCAGGTACAGCTTGCTAGCCCCAAAGGTGGCAAACCACCGATTGACCCAATGAGCGAGTTAACAGAGAACATCACAAGTTCAAACAGAAGATTCCAGGACGATGAAAAGGCGCAAAAAGCATTGGCGAATACGCTAAAATTAGAAGACGTTTCATCGTTAAATTTTGACGCTGTCTTTTATCCAGGAGGTCATGGTCCTATTTTCGATTTAGCATCAAACGAAAAAAGTGGTCAATTAATATTAGATTTTTTGGCGGACGGAAAACCTGTCGCACTTGTATGCCATGGCCCTGCGGCTTTAATAAAGGCTGCTGAAATGGATGCCTCTGTAATAAAAGGAAAACGAGTTACCGGTTTTTCTAACGCTGAGGAAAAGTTGGCAATGAAGTCCGATAACATTCCCTACACTTTGGAAGATCGCTTTAAAGAATTAGGTGCCGACTACCGGTCTGGAACTGTCCCATTTTTATCCCACATAGAAATTGAAGGTTTACTGATTACTGGGCAAAATCCTTTATCCGCAGGTCCAACAGCAAATGCATTAATTGACCTTTTAGAAAATTAAGTCCAATTAAAGTAGGAGACAAAGTTAAGTTTTAACATTTAACTTTGTCGTCCTCTCACACCACCGTATGTACTTACGTGTACGGCGGTTTCCTTAAAGTGATTTACAAAACAACTTCTGGTAATTTAGTGTTAAGCTGTAAAAG
>JBBSTQ010000278.1:0-4985 GCA_038235745.1 Sphingobacteriales bacterium | reverse complement strand
TTCAAGCTTATTCTGAGGATGTTCTCCTTGGTAAAAAGGCAAGAGAAAAATGTGGAGAACTACAATTATGCAGCCTAATTTGAAATAAATTTGGTAATGTCGTTAACCTAGAATACTATCGAACTCCGCTCAGGATAACAAAAAAAGATATAGCGGAAAACCTGCCCCTCGGGGAGCGCCCAAATCACTTTCCAACAAGTGCAACAACCCCGCTTCCATTTCCACACAAAAACCCTTAAATTAGCAAGCTATGAAAGTTAAAATATTCGGAATTCCTAACTGTGGTTCAGTGAAAAAAGCCAGAACGTTTTTTGAAGAAAAAGGCATTGATTATGACTTCCATGATTATAAAAAAGTCGGGATTGATGAAGACCACTTACAAAAATGGTCTAAAGAGTTTGGTTGGGAGAAGGTACTGAATAAAAAAGGCCTAACCTGGCGCAATTTAGATGAAACTCTAAAACACGAAGTAAATGACCAAGAATCGGCGATTAAGCTAATGACTGACAACACCAGCGCCATTAAAAGACCAGTTATCGAATCTGACAAAGGGAACACCATCGGTTTTCATGAGCAGGAATACGAAGGCTTGTTTCTGTAAAACGTAATATTTGCGTTAAAATATGTTAAGCGTTTGTTTATTTGAACTTATTGGCAGATTTTTGTATTGATGAAAAAGGCTGTTATCCTATTATTTATGCTGTTGCCATTTGCTTTAAAGGCACAGATGACCATTGTGGGTACAGCTTACGACGCCGATACACGAAATAAATTGAAACTTGTTTTTGTGAACAACCTTACCCAACGTGAAGTTGATCACTCGGGGCAAAAAGGCGACTTTACCGTAAAAGCGGACTTAGGCGATTTGATTGTTTTTACCTGCCCAGGTTACGAAAGTGATACCCTGATTTTGGAGAACATGCGACCTAAGCTGGTGTTGATGCGCCCAAGTTTGATTGTTTTGGATGAAGTAATTGTGAGCGCAAAGCAAAACCGTAACACCGAAGACGCAAAAGTCGCTTATTCTTCGGCCTATTCTTACGCCACCACAAACGTTTATTCTTTAGACGGTAAGGTAAGTTTGGTAAACGCTTTTAGCAAGCAGTCTAAACAAAAAAGAGCTTTTCAGCGATTTATGGATACCGAGCTTAACGAAAAACTAATTGATGATAAGTTTAATAAGCCTTTGGTAACACAGCTCACTAAAATTAGAGGGCAATTGTTAGAGGATTTTATGTCGTACTACCGCCCTACTTACTCCCAAGTTTCTGCCATGAATGATGTGGATTTGCGAACTTATATTGTAAACTCTTACAACGAATACATTAAATTACCGGCAGAGAATAGAATATACCCAAATCTGCCAAAAACATCTTTCAGCGGAAGTTTCTAACAATGGCAATCCGTTTTATCCGATACATTCTAATAATTTTCCCTTCTCGTTTTTTAACCTTCTACCATGATTAGATTGAAGTTTTTAATAGTATGCTTAATTTTTAGCGTCACCACATCTTTTGCGCAACAGCAAAATAACTCAGACGCCAAAAGCGGATACAGCTATACCGAAGCTTTTGCCCCGCTTTTTTATACCCAAAACGGAAACACTTATCGGAGTGCGAGCGGACAACCGGGACATGCTTACTGGCAAAATACAGCGGATTATCAGTTAAACGTTGCGTTGAATGATGCTGAAAATAAAATTACCGGTACCGAGGTTTTAACTTATACAAATAACAGTCCGGATGAACTTGCTTTTATTTGGATGAATTTGGATCAAAACCTTTTTAAGGACGATTCAAGAGGGAGTGCGATTATCCCGCCAAGCGGAAGCAGAAACGGCAGTAAAGGGCAACAGTTTAACGGCGGACACCAATTGGGTGCAGTTAAGCTATTGAGCATTAACGGGAAAACAACCAATGTTGATGTAAAATATTTAGTTAACGATACCAGAATGCAGGTTTTTTTACCTGAGAACTTGAAAGCTAGCGGTGCAGTTTTAAAATTGAAAATAGATTTTTCTTTTATTTCTCCGGAGTATGGTTCGGATAGAATGGGTGTGCTGGAAACCAAGAACGGCAAAATATTTACTATGGCGCAGTGGTATCCACGGATGTGTGTATACGATGATGTAAATGGCTGGAATACGATCCCATACACGGGCCCAAGTGAATTTTATTTGGAGTATGGCGATTTTGAAATTTCAATAAAAGCACCGAGCGACCATATTGTAGTTTGCCCTGGCGATTTACAAAACCCACAAGAGGTTTATACTACAGAACAACAGAAACGTTGGAAAGAGGCCAGCAAAAGCGATGCGACGGTATTCATTCGTTCGCCAAAAGAGGTAACAGATGCAGATTCTCGCCCTAAAGGTAAAGCTGAACTTACTTGGCACTTCAAACTAAAAAATGCGAGAGACATTGCTTGGGCATCTTCTCCTGCATTCGTGATTGACGCTGCAAAAATGAATTTACCCAGCGGTAAGGCATCTATGGCAATTTCTGCGTACCCTGTTGAAAGTGCCGGCGATAAAGCTTGGGGACGTTCTACAGAATATGTAAAAAAATCTAATGAGTTCAACTCTAAAAAGTGGTACGAATACACTTATCCAACTGCCATTAATGTTGCTGGTAACGAGGGCGGGATGGAATATCCGGGGATTGTGTTTTGCAATTGGAAATCCACCAAAGACGACTTGTGGGGAGTTACTGATCATGAGTTTGGCCACAACTGGTTTCCGATGATTGTGGGTTCTAACGAGCGCTTGCATGCTTGGATGGATGAAGGGTTCAACACTTTTTTGAACACTTTGACCACGGAAGACTTTAACAATGGCGAGTACGCACCAAAAGGTCAAATGGACATGCATAAATTTGCAAATTACTTAACCAACCCTATGTTTGAACCCGTGATGACAAGTCCGGACAACATGAAGGAATCTAACATAGGGGTTTTGTGTTACTATAAACCAAGCACAGGTTTAACCATTTTAAGGGAGCAAATTTTAGGCAAAGAACGTTTTGATTTGGCTTTGAAAACTTATATAGAGCGATGGGCTTTTAAGCACCCCACTCCTGCCGATTTTTTTAGAACTATTGAAAATGTTGCTGGCGAAGATCTCGGCTGGTTTTGGCGAGGATGGTTTGTAAACAACTGGCGAGCGGATATTGCTGTAAACGGCGTAAAATACATTAAAGACAACCCAAAGAACGGTGCGATGATTACCATTTCTTGCTTGGAGAAAATGCCATTGCCTATTATTTTAAGAGTAGAAATGGCTAGCGGAAAATCAGAAATTGTGAAGTTGCCTGTTGAAATCTGGGCGAGAAATACGAGTTGGACGTTTAATTATCCGTCGACGGAGGAAATTAAATCGGTTGTATTTGATCCTGAACGAGTTTTGCCGGATGGGAATTCTGAAAATGATGTTTGGCGGGCTGGGAGGTAAAAACTCCTCATTATGTCGACCTTGGGAGACATCTCACAAACAAAGTCTGCATATAGCATGTTACACCTATTTGTGAGATGTTTTCCCAAAGGGATGGTCACAAAGTGATACCTGTGGCACTGTGCCACTATCGTAGAATCCGATAGCTATCGGATGACGACGCGGGAATGACCTAGTGTTAGTGGCAGAACAGGATGACTTAGGTACTACAACTATCTCCCCATCTGCTGTTGCATCGGGTTTCCTCCGGTTGATGTTCCTCTAATCACTTCCTTTTGTTTAAAAAGCTCAAAGCGGGTTGGTTCATAGCTTCTAGGGAAGCTGTTATTGCTTAAGTCAATATCGGCAGTTTCTAAGTAAGGATCTAACTTTACAGATGCCATTTGTTTAGCCTTCGCAAAAACCTTGGTCACTTTGTTCTCGTCTTTTCTCCAAATATAGGCTGGAATTTTTTCAACTTCTTTGGTGCCATCGATAAAAGTCCACTCTAAAATTATCGGCATTACTAAACCGCCTTTATTGGTAAAATCTATCTGATAGAAATTGACTTTGCTGTCGTAAATCTTTTTTTCATCGGCACTCAGATTGTCGTAGTAAGTTTTAAAGCCAGCTTTGTCCTTATTGGTAATGGCAAACCTATCCCACTTGTTGTAAAAATCATTTAGGGTAGTATCCGCTTCAATTGCAAACTTAGTTCCTGCGTTTCTGTTTCTTTCTCTGCCAATACTATACGCTTGCTCATCAGCCTTTTTTTTATTGTAGGCGTTTTCAACTTCCGGATTTTTAGTATCTAATCTGTAATAACTCACATTGTCAATAGAGATGTCAACTGCATCTGTACCGTAAAACCAACCTCGCCAAAACCAATCTAAATCAACAGCACTTGCATCTTCCATTGTTCTAAAAAAGTCTGCTGGCGTTGGGTGTTTGAAAGCCCACCTTTTAGCATACTCTTTGAAAGCAAAATCAAATAGTTCGCGACCCATTACGGTTTCTCGCAGAATATTTAGTGCAGTTGCTGGCTTTGCGTAAGCGTTGGGACCGAAGTTGATGATATTCTCAGAGTTGGTCATGATCGGCTCCAACTGATCTTTTGGCAGCTTCATATAATCGGCAATTAAATGTGCTGGCCCACGGCGAGAAGGATAATTATTATCAAACTCTTGTTCTGCCAAATATTGGCAAAACGTATTCAAGCCTTCATCCATCCAGGTCCATTGTCGTTCATCAGAATTTACAATCATCGGGAAAAAGTTATGCCCAACTTCATGTATGATTACGCCAATCATACCATACTTTGTAGCTTCGGAGTAGGTTCCGTCCGGCTCGGTACGTCCGTAATTAAAGCAGATCATCGGATACTCCATTCCGTTGCTAGCTTCCACCGAAATAGCGACTGGATAAGGATACGCAATGGTATGTTTTGAATAAACTTTTAAAGTATTGGCAATCACTTTCGTGGAATACTTCCGGTACAACCCGTAAGCTTCTGGGCAATAATATGACATGGCCATTGGCGAATTACCACCATCAAGAT
>JBBSTQ010000277.1:0-4985 GCA_038235745.1 Sphingobacteriales bacterium | reverse complement strand
GTTTTGGTGATGTTGAAAATCCATAACTTAGGACTTAAACCTAATATTGAAGAATTAGGACGGGGGCGTAAAATGCTTTCCAACTCATCCGTAAGAATAGATTTTTCTTTTTTTGTAACGCTATCCCCTTCAACTTTTATTTTGGCACCCACGTAAAGTAATTCCCCTTTGGGCAAATATTTTGTATTGCTGCAGGCAGCAACAAACAAAGCAAGTGTTAATACATATATGCTATACTTCAATTTCATGTTAATTACTCTCGATATTTTCTTTCTTTTTATCTTCTTTTTTAGCTTTTGATTTTTCAAAAAGCTCTTTAAATTTATTGTAATCCATGGTTACGATAAATCCTAATCCAGTTTCAATTACTTGCCCTTGCAAAGCCACTTGGTATTGGTTTTCACGGTAGGCCCTCAATAAATAACGGCCGTCTTTAGATAGCGAATAATCTACCGCAACATCTCCAGCTATGTTGTTTGCCTGCTGGTTGCTTTGTTGCGGCCCTTCTAAACCGAAACTGCTTCCAATGGTTACTTTTAAGCGGTCATTTAACAATCGTTTTGATAAACCCACATTTAAATCGGTTCTGTTTTCTCTTTGGCCTGTGGTGTAATCATCGCTGGACTCTAAATCGAAATTAAGTTCTACACCTTGTATCAAATCGCCGGCAAGGTTGTTTAATTGTTCAGAAATAATCTTGCTCACACTTTGCCTTACCAAACTTTCGGCACCACCAGAGCCGGCTTCGCTGGCAAACGGATTTTCGCCAATAAATCTGTTCAAAAGCAACAGGGCAAAAACTTGTTTATTAAGTTCGGATGGTTGCTGCCTTAACTGAGCCAATTTTGTTTTAGAGTTATTGATTATTTCCGTTGCAACGTTGTAGTTCCCGTCTGGGAGTATAATATCAAACGTAATATCAGGTTTCATCAACTCGCCGTTCATTTTAAGCAATACGTTGAACGGAAGATCTTGTTTGTAAGTATTACGTACCGCTTGTGATGCATCGCCTAATTGGTCGCCAACTAAATCTATCGGTGCAGTTTTAGCAACGTAAACTGCCGTCACATTTAAAGTTGCCGAAAGCGGATCACCCGTCCATAAAACGGTACTTCCTTTATCAATCTTAAACTTACGTTTTATAAAATTGAAAGACATTTGATAAAAACCTTCCTGCAATTCATATTTACCGGTAAGCGAAACTTTTCCGGATGGATCTATTCCCGCACTCAATTCTGCCTCTCCTTTAAGCTTTACAAAATCACCGTTTCCTTTATCAATAACCATGGTCAAAGCAGCTTCTGGGTCAACCTCAATGCTCATGTTAAGGCTCATTCCTGTGATATCGGTTTTATTCAACGAATCCTGCAGTGCAAAAGCCTTGTTAAACACAGGGTCGTCCTGATCAATAAATTCTACAATTCCTTCTCTATCCGCAATGCCAGGGTCAGTTTGTGGCAACACCAAGGTTAAGCTAGTTTCTTTGTTGATACGTAAACTGCCATCAATTATCGGATTGTCCAAATCTCCTTTAATACGCATTTTGGTGTCAAAAAACAGCTTGCCGTAATAAAGATCATTATCTTTTTCCGCAGAATTTACCGCCATAAAATTGTCGGCATCTACCTCTAAATTAAATCTGAAATCCGTAAACGTTTGCGTGTAGATAGCGCCATTAAGTGATAATTCATTGTTTGCGGAGTCTTGTAATGAGAAATTGTTGAACAAGATACCGTCGCCGTTAAAAATAATTTTATCTGGACCTAATTTAAAGTAAGAGCTCAGCGGCGTAACCATAAACTCGGCTTTGTTAAAAGCGATGTCGCCCCTAACTTTTGGCGCATCAACAGTACCGTTTATTTTGAAAGCTCCGGTTACAAATCCTGTTGCGTCACTTATGTTGCCCAAGGTAAAACCCTGTACACTCTTTAAATTTAAGCGTTGCATATCCAAGTTCATATCAAAACTGCTTTGATTAGTATTGTATAAGCCATTTAAATTTACCTGATTGCCGTTGCCGGTAATTGCAACATCTGCATCAAAAATATTTGGCGTATTATTATTATTATTATTCACTTTTACCGCTACATTCCCCACAGTATCTGTCATAAAGTTGAAATCTTTGATGGTCATATCGGCATTAAATGTGGGTGTGTTTACCAAATTTTTAGCAAGCACATTTCCGTTGATTACACCTCCCGCTAACAGCGAATCTTTAGAAATGATGCCAGTAATGGTTTCAATCCTAAAATTACTGAAATCAATAGCTAATGGGGAGTTTGCCGATGTTTGCTGGGACTGTATTTTGATGGATTGACCCGAATTGCTCAGCACAAAGTTATTTGCATAAACTCCCGTTGTTCCAACTCTTATAACGTTGTCGTTGGTAATTTTCCATTTTTCGTAATTTAGTCGTAAACCTTCTAAGTTTAACCTAAACTCGCTGTCTCGGTTCTCCAATGCTTTTACGTTTCCGGATATCAGATAACGTTCTTTATTGGCTTGATCCAAAACTCTCAAACGATAATCAATTAAATTATCTTTTATTTGACCGGTTAAACTGGTGTTCGGCAACATTAAAGACTCACTTTTAATCTGGTCAAACAACAAGCTATATTTTAATGCGCTACTATCAGTATTGATTTTTAAACGCCCGCTGCTAATGGTATAACCAGCATAAACCACTTTGGGGATAGTTCCGTTTACCACGAGCGTGTCTCCGTTGCTATTATACCGACCTTTAATTGCCATAGGTTCAATCCGTGTAAGCGAAGGAACTAAGGCGTATAAAATTGGGTCATCAGAAACATTTAAGGTAAATTTAAATTGCTGTGGTTTTAAAGTATCCGGTTTTGTGGTCGCTAATCCTGTGTCGTAATATTTGGAAATGGTGTTATTTAAAGCGGCGCCAACTTGCGTAAGTTTATACTTACCCACAATGTTGGCAGACAAAATTTGCGACGTTAATCTAAGACTGCTACTGTCAGCAGTTGCTTTAGAAATAATTTTTACTGAATCTAACTGATAACGCTCTTTTGAGTCGGCAATTAATAGTTTGGTTAAGTAAATTTTTCCGTTTAAGTAATCAGGGTCGGCGGTTTTAATATCTGCATCTACAGTACCTCTAATTTTTAAGGCGGTGGGGTTTAAATTCAACGCTTTTAAATCCACACTATCCAAGTTCAGTCTCATTTTTACAGATGGGTATTTTCCTGTAAAACTTCCGTTGGCAACCAAGTCGAAATCCAAATTTGGATCGTTCATTTCTGCATCAGCTTTAAACAAGCCGTTCGCAATGTTAGCTTTAAGCGCCAAATTTTGGTAAGTATATTTATTATAAACAGCTTTTACTATTGTGCCATCAACAGTTGCATTGGCAGTCTTTGGGTCAAGCCCGATGCCTTTCACGTTTGCTCTTAATGTAACTCTTCCTATCGAATCATTCTTAATAAGTTTACCAACGTTGAAATTGTTAATATCAACAAACGCATTATATTTTTCACGGTTTTTGATACGTTGATCAAAACTGGCTTTAACTTTTGCCATTCCGTAACTACTCGCAAGCGCTAAATTTGTGTTGAAGTTATTGATGCCACCTTTAAAAAACCCTTTCGCTGCAAAGGTTGATGGCAATTGAATATTTGCTGGCAAAGTGCCTTTAGGTATAAAAGCGTTTAAATCTTTTGAGGTTGACTGGAAATTTTTGATATTTAAATCGAAGTAAGCTTTTTCTACATTGGGCAAGCCTTTAATTGTACCGCTAGCGGCAATTCTGGTATTTCCAATTCCAGAGATTTCTAATTTAGGGATGCGTAAGTCCTTAACTTTTCCCAGCACTTTACTATTGATGTTCATTACCGCATTAGGCATTGTGTTAAACGGAGCCGTGGTTGAAAGGGTAGGCACAAGCAACAAAACGTCTTTAAAACCTAACTTGCTTCCAATGATGTTTGCATCAATATATAGCTCGCCAGGGTTTTTTGACAAAGATTCGATGGATGGATATTTAACAATTACTTCATCCTTAATTAAAGTATGCGGCGTTTTTAAGTAAAGGTTTTTAAGGAAAGCATTTTTAGGACCGTAGTAAAAATTGGTTTTCAATTCCTGAACGTTCAGCCCGCTTTTATCCTGTAAAGTAAAAGAGTTGATTTCGCCAGAGATGGTATCTAAACTATAATAAAAGTTATCCGCATTTAAATTGATGTTCTTCATGTCCAAGTGCATGTAGTCCATCCCTTTATTGGCTCTAGGTGCATCCATATCATCAAAAGCAAAAGCGATATTTTTGAAATCTGCGTTGCGTAAATTCACTTTCCAGCTAGCGTTTTCTGCTGCAGACGAGGTGTCTTTTGAAGTTGCGTTTTTAATCGCATCTTTTTCTGCTTTGCCTAAAACTAAGTTTCCTTTAGTGTCGGCAAAATCTATCGATTTAATGTCAACTAACTGCTTTTTTAGGTTGATCTCATTGAAGTCAACAATCAGTTTTCCTAAGTTAAGTTTGGTATTGAGTTTAGAACCTCCGTTATCGTAATCGATAACAATTTTTGACAGATCGAGCTTCCCTAAGTCCAATTTTAAGTCGGGAGAAGCCGAGGCAGAATCTGCAACAGCAACCGCACCTACGGCTGCCTGTGCTAAAGCACCTTGTTTTAATTTTAGATTTAAACCGTTTAAAGTGATTTTCGGGATTTTGAAATCCAAAGCATCCAAATCAAACTTTGTAATTTTTGTATCGAAGTGGTTAATGTAAACATCAAGGTCATTTTTGGTAATGGCGTCATCAAAGCGGACTCTAATTTTATCGAGGTTTATTTTGTTGATAGAAAACTTCATGGATGCCAAAGTGTCTGTTGGCTGGGTTGGTTTTTTTTGATCACTCATAAAAGCATTTAGCATGTAATCAAAGTTGAAAACGGAGTCTTGCCCTCTTTTTATGTTCGCAGTGATCCCCTCCATATCAATCGAATTTAACTCTAACTGAT
>JBBSTQ010000276.1:0-5012 GCA_038235745.1 Sphingobacteriales bacterium | reverse complement strand
CATCTTTCAAATAACTCGCGAACAGTTTATCTCCGGAAGTAGAAGCTTGCATCACGTTTTCCGTTGTCGGGATTACGTCTTTCCAATTGTTTTTAGTCGGGTTTTTAGCATCCACCTCCACCAAGCGGTAATTAGGCGCTTGATCGTTTGTATAAATGTAAAGCTTACTTCCTTTACTAGTGACAACGTTTTGTTCGGTTTCAAAACCGCCGACTATTTTTGTGATGTAACTGTTCGGTTGCGTTAAGTCTTTGATGTAAAGCTCGTTGCCGGTAGTTGCGTTTGCAGCAGTAATCACCAAATAATGCTGGTCTTCGGTTACGTAAGCGCCAATGTAGCGTCGTTTTGTTTGATCGCCACCAAAAACCAGTTTGTCTTTGTCTTGTGGTGTACCCAATTGGTGGTAATACAGTTTGTGGTATTGGGTTAAACCCGATAGTTGCGAGCCATCCGTTGGTTTATCATAACTGCTGTAATAAAAGCCATCGTTTCCATGCCAAGCGAGACCCGAGAATTTTACGTCCTTCAAGGTGTCTCCAACAGAACTGATGTTCTGTGTTTTTACCACCATTACCGTCCGCCAATCTGACCCACCTTCTGAAAGTTGATAGGCCGCTAAACTCCCGTTTTTGGAAAATTCTATATCAGCTAAAAACGTAGTTCCGTCTTTGGAGAACGTGTTGGGGTCTAAGAAAACTTCGGGTTCGCCATCGCCTTGTTGGCGATATAAAACGGATTGATTTTGTAAGCCGTCATTTTTGTAGAAGTAAGTAAAAGCGCCTTCTTTAAACGGAGCGGAGAATTTTTCATAGTTCCATAATTCAGAAAGTCGGTCTTTCATTGCTTTGCGATACGGAATCTGCTCTAAATAACTTTGAGTGACTTTGTTCTCTTCCACCACCCAAGCTTTTGTTTCTGCGGATGTATCGTTTTCCAGCCAACGGTACGGGTCAGCCACTTGAGTTCCGAAATAATCGTCGCTAACGTTCCCTTTTGTTGTTTTTGGATATAGTGAAGGGTTGATAGAATTTGCTGGAGTTATAATATTGTCTGACATTTTTTGTGAGTTGTTGCAACTGATGAGCGTTGCGAAGATGAGCGTTGAGCTTAAAAGGGTTTTCATAATTCTGGTTTTTCCAATTTAATGACCGTTTTTTAAATTAATCTTAAATCTAACAAACTGCGTGTGATTTGTGTGTGGATTTGTGTAAAAAATGTGTGGGGGTTGTTATTTTGGTTGGTGTTTTTAGAACGCTGAGTTATTTTATCAGTGGTTTAATTGTATTTCTAATTGAGAGCGGTTTGAGCGGTTTGGAGTTGTAGGGAATTTGAGCATTGATCAAAATGAGGAGGAATTGTTAGAGAGTTTTAAGTGGATTATTTTCCACCAAAGATTGCACAGAGTTCACAGAGTTGGGTGGCTTGCTGGTTAGTAAAAAAAGTGTTTTCGTTTCCTGATTTACTAATCACATACATTAGGATTTTTGAAATTTATTTTTCTAATTCGCTAGAGGCTTGTACATTATCAAAACATTAGATAGACTTGCATAAGTAAGGAAAAACAAAAAGACGGGTTCTCGAAAAGAGAAACCCTGCTTGGACAGAGATTGCCACAGTATATCTACGCTATAACCAAATGCCTCCACATAGAAATGCCGAATTACAGAAACCATCCAGTCTCACATCTCCAGTCTCCCATCTCCAATCTAATTAGAAGTCTTCGTCGGTCTTACTTCAATTTTACTTGGCAATGTACGTGGATTCATGTTCAACAAATCGGCTACCATTTGACCTAAATCTTCTGGCTGAATCTTCCAAGCATCTTCTTCTTTATCTGGCGTGTGATCTGCAAAATGTGTAGCGACCGAGCCGGGCATAATAGTGGTAACTTTTACGTCTTTTTTACGAAGGTCTAACATGATGGATTGCGTAAAACCTGTTAAACCAAATTTACTGGCATTATACGCCGAACCGCCCGCAAAAAAGTTTGTGCCTGCCAAACTAGAAATGGTAATTATATATCCTTTTGCTTTTGTAATCGCTTCAAGTGCTGCTTTCACACTGTAAAAAACTCCAGTCAAGTTGGTGTCAATGGTATCCTTCCACTCTTCAACAGAAAGCTCATCAATAGGAGCAAAGTGACCCACACCAGCGTTGGCAATCAGAAAATCTAAGCTTCCAAACTTTTCAATAGTTTTGGCCACGGCTTCTTGCTGAGATTTAAAATCTTTAACGTCGGCGGCTATTCCTAAAACGTTTCCGCCAAGTTTCTTTGCGGCTTCATCGGCACTTTCTTGGCTTCTGCTCGTTATGGCAACTTTTACGCCCAGCTTCAGCAGTGCTTCGGCAATTCCATAGCCTATTCCTTTTGTTGCGCCCGTAATTAAGGCTACTTTATCTTTTATGTTTTGCATGATAATTTGTTTGTTTCTTATTGTCCAATTTTCTTGCCAAGTGTGGGTCTTTAGGGTTTAGTTTATCTTCCTCTGCATTTTCGTTTTAAACGAACGTTCTGTTTTAAACAATAAACGTTTTTATTTTTTACATTTGAACAGATGCACTTCCTCTTTAATAATCAAACTTTTATTAGGTTAATAAATTGATGCTTAACGTAGAAAAGAATTTTCAAACTTGGGTAAGAAAAATAACTCATAAAGTTTTTAGTTTTAGAAACGGTTATTTTGAATTTCCTTATCAGTTTACACACCCCAAAATACTGGTAAACTCCATCAAAGCTTTCTCTTTTATGAAGCATGATGCCCAAGGGCAGAGCGTTACGTCAAATAATCCTTTTTTTAGTGGGGCGCTTTATTATTTCGAAATTGAAGAAGGTTTATGGATTACGATTTTCGATACGTTTTGTAAACGCAACATCGCATTTATCAACAAAAGTCAAGTTCCCGTTGCTGGTTATTATAATTTGTCTTTTGTAAAATTTAAAGATGAAAGTGGTCTAAATTATAGTCCGTTCATCAATAATAACAAGTTTATGACGTCGGATTGGACGCTTTATCCGTCTGGAAGTGAGGTAAATGCTTACCACTGCAAAAACTCAAGGTCGTTGATTGCTTGTTACACTTTTGACGAAAAATGGTTAGAAAACAATTTACAGTTATCTGCGTTAGCAGAACAACACCCTCTAAATGTTTTATTCAAATCAGATTTTGGTTGCAATCCAATTATAAAAAATCCTGTTAAGGATGCTGAGCACACGATAGAGTCGCTTCACGAAATCATTAAGAACATCAGCGGAAATCCAGCAAATAAATTTCTCTTTAAATCAAAATGCAAGATGATGATTGCCGAGTTTTTTGACGGCTTGTCTAATAATTTAAGCGACTTAAATTATTGTGAGCAAGACAAAAACTTGATCTCTGAACTACTAGCTTATTTAGAAAACAATTACTGCAGAAAATTTCCGGGAATTGAGGAGGTAGCATCGCATCTAAATACATCCCCTACAAAAATTAAGCTTTTGTTTAAGGAGTGGTATGGTTGCGGTATAGCCAATTGGTTTCGATCTAAACAGATGGAATTGGCAGCAAAATTAATTAAGGAAGAAAAGATGCAGATACAAGATGTGGCCGCCAAGTTTGGTTATTCAAGTTCAAGCAAATTTACCAATGCCTTCAAAAAACACCACGGCATCAATCCGTCGCAAGTGAATTAGTAAAGGGCAAAATATCAGCGTTCTTTATTAAAAATAAAAGAACCGTAATACGTCTTTCAAAAAATATTTCGACTTTCTTTTAAAGGAAGTATTTTTTATTTTATCCTAGTCTCAAACCCAAAACGAGTGAAGATATGTCCGCTCGGGCTATATTTATGTCCGCAATGGACTTTTATTGTTAAAACTGCAGCCTAGCTTTGGCCATGCTTAACAGAGTATATTTTCTATGTCCCATAAATCCAGCGGAAACCTTGCTCCGCATTCATACTTTTCAATCTAATACTTGATCACACATAATTCAAAAAATGAAAAAAAACTTATCTTTTTTTAGAGCTACGCTAAGTTTCTTTCTGTTTTCGGTCTTCAGCAACTTTGCGGTTGCACAAAACACCTTAGACAAAGCGAACCTAACTGCCTCCACACCCGCTGCGGTAGCCTACAGCTTACGGAAAATGAGCACTGCTTACACTGGTAAAGCAATACAAGTGCGCAGAAGCAGTGATGACACTTTGTTGGACATCGGCTTTACCGCTAACGGCGATTTAGATACTGCTGCACTAAAAACGTTTGTTGGTGCAAACAATTGTTTTGTGGCTACATGGTATGATCAAAGTGGTAACGGAAGAAACTTAGCGACTACTGGTGCAAGCCAACCTTCAATCGTTAGCAACGGAGCTATTTACCGCAGAAACTCAAGACCTACTTTATTTCATGATGCCAATGACGGGCTTGCCTACAGCGGTGCTGATTATATGACCACGCTTCCGCTGAGTGTAAATATGGTAGGCGGTAGCAATTCAACAAGTGCAACTTTCAGACGAGCCATTCAAGGTTCAAATAACTGGCTGATTGGCCCCTACAATAACGAACATACTTGGTATGCAAACGGCTTTAACCATCAAATTGGCACACCATGGTCTACAACTGAGGTGGAAGTTTTTACTATGATTGAGCCTTTAACAAACGCCAGTACTTCATGGCGAAAAGGAGTGTCGCAATCAACCGGCAACAGCAAAGGAACACCAGGTAAAGTACAAACGGGTATTCAGGGTGCACACACAGAAGGTTTGGACGGTTTTATCAGTGAATTTTTAGGCTTCAACAGTGAATTGAACACTATTGACAGAGAAAGTTTAGAAACGAATCAAATCGCTTACTATTCATTTCCCGTAATTGTACAGAACACGAAAATTTTCGTCGATTTAGCCGCAACAGGTACAGGAAATGGCACATCATGGACAAATGCTTTTACAGATTTTCAAGCTGGTATAAATGCAGCAGCAGCAGGTGATAGTGTTTTTGTTGCTAAAGGAACTTATCAACCTGCTAGTGGAGTTTCTTT
>JBBSTQ010000275.1:0-5059 GCA_038235745.1 Sphingobacteriales bacterium | reverse complement strand
CTCTTCCAGCATCTTGATTATCCCATCGAAATCAATCTGATAATTTTGAACGTTCCATTTGTTGTACTCAACCGGCACAGTAATTAGTTCGTCAGTTCCGTGGAGCAAAATATCAATCGCTTTGGCGTCTAGTTTTTCAATGGGTTGCGATAATGAAAAGTTGTACTTTTTACCTAAAGCTTTTATGACTTGAAAAATCCATGTCTCGCGATAATCGCCCAAAGGAGCCAATCCGCCATTTAAAATACTCAGTTTTCTGTTTGGGATAACCGATTCTTCATCCACGTCAAACACATAACCTAACCCATCACACTCTGGGCAAGCACCGTAAGGCGAGTTGAAAGAGAACGAATTTGGCTGAGGCTCATCGTAAGAGACGCCCGTTGTCGGGCACATCAAATACTTAGAAAAGTGGTAACTATTGTTTTCTTTATCTGATACTTTAATAATTCCTTTAGCCATTTTTAAGGCCGACTGAATAGAAGTATATAAACGTTTCTTATCTTTTTCGGAAACAATTAAACGATCCACAACGGTTTCAATATCATGGATTTTGTACCTATCCAATTGCATTTTAGGAACGACATCGATGATCTCGCCGTCCACACGTACTTTCAAATAACCTTGTTTACGTATCTGCTCAAAAAGTTCGCGGTAATGGCCTTTTCTACCTTTAACTACTGGAGCTAAAATATTGATTGGCTTACCGTCAAACTGGGTCAAAATCTGGTTCATAATCTGATCTTCAGACATTTTAACCATTTTTTCGCCTGTATTGTACGAGTATGCATCGCCAATACGGGCATAAAGCAACCGCAGGAAATCGTAAATCTCTGTAATTGTACCTACCGTAGAACGAGGATTTTTGGAAGTGGTTTTTTGTTCGATAGCAATTACCGGACTTAAACCCGAAACTTTGTCAACGTCGGGGCGTTCCATTCCGCCCATAAACTGACGAGAATAAGCAGAAAAGGTTTCCATGTAACGCCTTTGCCCTTCTGCATAAATAGTATCAAAAGCCAATGAAGATTTCCCCGAACCACTTAAGCCAGTGATGACTACAAGTTTGTTACGAGGAAAAGAAATATCTATATTTTTTAAATTATGAACCCGGGCACCGTAAACTTCCACCTCACTTTGTTCGCCCAAATCAACTGGTTTGTTATCCATATTTTTAAATGCTCTTTTTGTATTTAAAACAATAAATACACTTTTGTTTTAAAGCCCGCAAAATTAAAGAAAAAACGGCGCATTTTTGAGTTGGGCTTATTCTTTGGAATGTCATTTAAAAGGTGGTGTTGCTGAAAATATAGGGCACAAAAAATCACTTATCTTCTTAAAACTCTTTAAAAAACCAACCCCCAAACCCAATTCACAAAACAGAACGTTAACACAATAGAAAGCACATTCAACAAAAAGCCTGTGCGCACCATTTCTTTGATTGTAATTTTCCCAGAACTAAACACAATTGCATTTGGTGGTGTAGCAACCGGGAGCATAAACGCACAAGAAGCGGCAATTGCTGCGCCAGCCAAAAGGGGTAAAGTCTCTACTCCCAAAGAAACGCTCAATGTAACTAACACAGGTAAAATTAGACTTGCAGTAGCCGTGTTGGAAGTGATTTCAGTTAAAAAGTTAATCACAGTAATCACTAAAATCACTATCGCAAAAGCCGGCAAAAACTCCAATTGCACAAAATAGCCAGCCAACCAAGTGGTTAAATCAGTTTCGGCGAAACCTTTAGCGATGGCTAAACCTGCGCCAAAAATCAATAAAACGTCCCAAGGCAGTTTTCTGGCACTTTCCCAATCCATCAAATTTCCTTTTCCTTCGCCTGCTGGAATTAAAAACATCAACACCGCACCAATAATGGCGATGATGGTATCATCTAAACCGGGAAAAATTGGTTCCCAAATAAAAGAACGGGTCAGCCATAAAAAAGCCACCAATACAAAAACCATAGAAACCCGCTTTTCTTGCACAGACATTTTTGGAAGCTTAACCATTTGAAATTTGGATGCGTTAGCCCGTTCCTCAACTTTGTATCGGGTTAAGTAAAACCAAGTGATCAACAACAAAATAACGCTTAAAGGTGTGGCGAAAATCATCCATTTAAAAAATGAAATTTCTATCCCTAAAGATTCTTTAACAATACCCGCTAAAATAATATTTGGAGGTGTCCCGATTAAAGTTGCAACTCCGCCAATTGAAGCCGCATAAGCAATCCCCAACATCAGATTCTTGCTAAAAGGCTTTCTATCGCCAAAATGATCTACCACAGATAAACCAATTGGTAACATCATTACGGCAGTTGCAGTGTTTGAAATCCACATGGAAAGGAAGGCGGTCGCAATCATAAAACCTAAAATCACTCGTTTTTCACTGGTTCCAACAAGCTCAATAATATTGAAAGCAATACGTTGGTGTAAATTCCATTTTTGGATAGCCAAGCCGATAATAAAGCCACCCATAAATAAGTAAATGAGTGGATGCCCGTAAGAAGTGGTAATCTCGGCCAACTTTAACCCTCCTGATAAAGGAAAAATTATAATCGGTAAAATAGAGGCGACGGGAAGTTCTACCGCTTCAGTTATCCACCAAAAAGCTACCCAAAGTGTACAGGCTAATACAGATTTACCTTCTGTGGATAACCCGCTAATTGGTAAAAACATAATGAGCGCAAAAAGCAATGGCCCAATTAAAAGATTAATCTTTCTCCAGTTCATCGCTCTAAAATATCATTATTTTGAGAATTTAAGTCGGCTATTATTTTATTAGCGATACGTACTAATTTTTTGCGCATAATTTTAGGCGTAAAATTTATATTCCCATTTATCATCCTTAATTTTAACCATGCAATTTGGACAAGTAGAAAACCCAGGAGAAATAGATTTTAGCCTTCCGGCTGATGCAAAAGAAACCGCAGCAATTTTAAAAGGAAATAAGTCGAAAAATGACTTCAAAGCTTTTGTAGGTTGTGCAAAATGGAATAAGGCCGATTTAAAAGGTTTTTATCCGAGAGGCACAAAAGACGAACTGACTTACTACGCTACGCAATTTAATTCGATAGAACTGAATGCGACATTTTACAAAATACCGAACAGAGAACAAGTAATTACTTGGAAAGAAAAAACACCTGACAGTTTTCAGTTTTTCCCGAAAATATCAAACACCATTAGCCATTTTAAAAGGCTGAATAATGTAAAAGAACCTTTGACGCAATACTGTGACGCCATCAGTAATTTTGAGGAAAAGCTGGGAATGGTTTTTCTGCAACTACATGATAATTTTAAGCCCAAAGATTTTGACCGTTTAAAAACTTTGGTCGAAGAATTTCCGAAAGCAATTCCGCTTGGAATTGAATTGAGAAATGAAGAGTGGTTTACGGATGAGAAAGTAGCTGATGAGATCTTTGAGCTTTTCCAAGAAAATAAAATCGCAAATATTATAGTCGATACCGCTGGTCGGCGAGATATGTTACACATGAAACTCACTACGCCACAAGCTTTTATCCGTTATGTAGGCGCAAACCACGAAAGTGATTACGCCCGTTTGGATGAATGGGTGGATCGGCTTGTAAAGTGGAAGAAAGCAGGCTTGCAGGAACTTTATTTCTTTGTACATCAGAATGTGGAAAAGGCTTCTCCGTTGTTATCCGCTCATTTTATTGAGAAGCTGAATAAGGCCTTAGATTTGGATTTAACTGTGCCGAGTTTGGATGCGGATGACCCGACTTTGTTTTGATTTGACAAATAAAAGTAATTTGTATTTACGGCACATAGCTTTCCATATTTTAAGCGCATTAACGATTGTCCCGATAGCTATCGGGACGGTATCCTTTTTGTCTTTTTCTGACAAAAAGATATAGCGTAAAGCGTGTTAAAATGCCCCAAAAATAATAACATTAACACTACTCTAGACCATACCCTATCTAGAAAACTAAATTAGATGAATCCCCACCTACCTAAACACTCAACCATTTAACCTAATTTAATATCTTTGCGGCAACATGAGTGATAATAGATATAACCAACGTGGCGTTTCTGCCGGAAAAGAAGATGTACACAATGCTATTAAAAATATTGATAAAGGCATTTTCCCTCAGGCTTTCTGCAAAATTATTCCTGATATTTTAGGAAACGATGACGCTTATTGCAACATTATGCATGCAGATGGTGCGGGAACAAAATCTTCCCTAGCGTATATTTATTGGAAAGAAACCGGCGATATCTCCGTTTGGAAAGGGATTGCGCAGGATGCCATCATCATGAATTTGGATGATTTGTTATGCGTTGGTGCAACGGATCATATTTTATTGTCATCTACTATCGGAAGAAATAAAAACCTGATTCCGGGAGAGGTAATTGCTGAAATCATCAACGGAACAGAGGAAATTTTAGCCGATTTACGTGAGATGGGTATCAATATTTATTCTACCGGTGGCGAAACTGCCGATGTTGGCGATATTGTGCGGACCATTATTGTGGATTCTACGGTTACTTGCCGGATGAAACGTGAAGATGTAATTTCTAACCATACCATTACTAATGGCGATGTGATTGTTGGTTTATCGTCAAGCGGACAAGCAACTTACGAGAAAGAATACAATGGTGGAATGGGTTCTAACGGATTAACTTCTGCTCGTCACGATGTTTTTGAGAAAGCTATCGCAACTAAATTCCCCGAAAGCTTTGACCCTGCAGTTCCTTTTGATTTGGTTTTCTCGGGTAAAAAAGCTTTGACAGATTTAGTTGAGGTTACTGATGATTTGAGTATCACAGCTGGTAAACTTGTTTTATCTCCTACTAGGACTTACGCTCCGGTAATTAAGAAAATATTAGACCAACACCGTTCGCAAATTCACGGTATGGTGCATTGCAGTGGTGGCGCACAAACAAAAGTGCTTCATTTTATAGAAAACCTACATATTATTAAAGATAATTTATTCCCTGTTCCTCCCCTTTTTAAGTTAATTAAAGAACAGTCTGAGACCGAATGGGAAGAAATGTATAAAGTTTTTAATATGGGACATCGAATGGAATTTTATGTTCCTGAAGAT
>JBBSTQ010000274.1:0-5070 GCA_038235745.1 Sphingobacteriales bacterium | reverse complement strand
ATTCCGTTTGTTCTTTCACTAAACCGTTGGGTGTCCAGTTTTTTGTCATTTTCTGTATTATTGATGATGACCATTACCGTACCTTTTGCGTTATTGGGCAAATAGCGGAAATACACATACAAATCATTTTCTGGCACATACTGCATTAAATTTCCGTTTTGTAAAGCCTCGTTTTTTTGGCGGAAGTTTGCTAAGGTTTTCACATAATTAAATGCTTCATTTTCCTTAATCGTTCTGCCTTTTGCCAAAAATTTATTAACACTGTCTGTATCCCAGCCACCTGTAAAATCCGAGCGTACCAAACCATCCGGGTTAGAATAGTTTTTCATCAAAATTTCTGTGCCGTAATACATTTGTGGAATGCCACGCATGGTTAGTAACATGGCCATCCCCATTTTATACTTATTTAAATCTTCGTTAACCATGGAGTAAAACCTACTCATATCGTGGTTATCTAAAAAGATATTGTGTTTTGTAGGGTCCTGATAAAGAAAATCTAGCGCCAATGTTGCATAAATACGATTGATGCCATCAATCCATCCGGTTTTACCGTTTAAGCCTTCATAAATCGCATCTTTTAAAACTGCATCTGTAAGGCCAGGCAAATGGGTGTCAAAACCTCTGTTCACTGTATTTCCGCCAGTAAAATAAGCTTGACTTGCTGCAGACGAAACCAAGGTTTCGCCAAAAACAGATAAAGTTGGAAACTCCGCCATCATTTTTAATTTCCAGTCGGCCAAAAATTCTGCATCGTTGTAAGCATAAGTATCCAAACGTAAGCCATCAATCCCGGCATACTGTATCCACCAAATATGGTTTTGGGTTAAGTAGTTTTGAACGTAAGGGTTTCGATGATTTAAATCTGGCATGGTTGGTACAAACCAACCATCTACCACTTTCTTTTTATCTATTTCGGAAGCATGGGGGTCCATTACCGGTTGATCTCTGTAACTTGTTTGCGTATAAGTTGGCCATTGGTTCAACCAATCTTTCATGGGTAAATCGTTATAAATCCAGTGGTTAGAACCGATGTGGTTATGCACAATGTCCTTAATTACTTTTAAACCTTTTGAGTGGGCAATTTCTACGTACTTTTTGTATAATTCGTTTGTACCAAACCTAGGGTCTATTTTATAATGATCGGTCACAGCATATCCGTGGTAAGATGCTTTAGCCATGTCGTTTTCAATTTCGGGCGTCATCCAAATGGTAGTAACTCCTAAATCCTTTAAATAATCTAAATGATTAATTACGCCTTGCAAATCTCCGCCGTGGCGATAATACATGCTGTCACGGTTGATGGTGGCTTCTTCTAAACCTTTTACCACATCATTGCTTTTATCGCCATTGCTAAAACGATCGGGCATTAATAAGTAAATAAAATCTTTCTGTGTAACGCCTTGAATCCGATTTTTATCGGTGTCTCTTTCTCTTAATTCGTAGTTGTAGCTGAGGGTTTTCTTCCCTTTTTCAGTAAAATAAATGATAAAGTTTCCAGCTTTGGCGGATGATTTTATTTCTAAGTCTAAGAACAGGTAATTTGGATTTTCGACCTTATTTACATTTGTTAAAGTAACTCCAGGATATTTTAAGCTGACGTTATGGTTTGCGATGTTTTTGCCATGCACCAAAAGTTGAAGTTTTGGGTTGTTCATTTTTGTAAACCAGAACATGGGTTCTACTCGTTCTAAATCAGGAATTTGAGCAAAGCTGGCATAGCTGATGAGGAAGAAGAGGATGATTAATGATTTTTTCATTTTATTGAATTTTATATTTCGTTTGATGCGATTGCTTGCTTTTTAAATACGTCCGTCATGTTGAACGATAGTGAAACCTGCCTACCGCAGGCAGGCATCTCACAAAATAGGTATCATGTAACTTCGTTTATAGATAATTAGGACGTCGAGGCCTTTGCCCGCTGGAACCCATTTTTCTTGTCACTTTTTTCCGCAAAAAGTAACCAAAAACTCTCGGCTACGCCCTTTACTACAAAGGAAGTGAGTGAACAAAGGTTTTTCGCTTCCGCAAAGGCCGAATTTGGCGTTCACTTAGGCTTTTGCTTTTATGCATTGTGGGCACTCTTTATTTTTTTGTTTTTGTTTTTGTTTTCGTTTTTCGGTTGTCAGGCTGAGCGGAGTCGAAGTCCTATCCCGCTCGTTGTTCTATTTATAATTGGCACTGCTCTAATATTTTATCTCAAATTGTTTAGCATCATTGCTCAACACCAAGCTTTGCACTTTATAACCTTCTATCGGATTTGCGGAGCCTTGTGGGTCAAACTTGGAAATCGGCGTTAAGTAGGATGCAAAATCTTGCTGTATGGTTTTGCCTGCGTTTATTTTATCGGTTGCATCAAAACCATGAAACATCAATTTAATGTACTTGAATTTTGATTTAAAGCTCCCTTCTACTTTATCAAAAACGACGGTTCTATTTATTGCATCATAATTGATTTTGCGTTTGTAAAAATCTCCTTTTTCGTAATTATAACTTTCGCCGTCGTCCTCATAATAAATAAAAGTATTATTTATGTTTCCTTTGTAAATGTTGACAATGAGCGTATCTGATGGCTGTTCTGCTGTGGTTTGAATTAAAGATTGCATAGGTATAATGCTACTTCCTTTAACATAAACTGGGATTTTTTGTAAGCTCAAACGCTCAACTTTTTCGCTGTTTCCTATTTGCTTTTCACCGGTGTATAAATTGTACCACTCACCTTTTGGGAAATAGATATTGCCAAATTCTTTACCGCTTTCAAATGGGGCAACCAAAAATGCTGAACCAAATAAAAATTGATTTTGGAATTGATTATCGTAAATTTTAGCATCAAAAGTATTGTCAATTGCCAAACTACGCACTACTGGCAAACCTGTTGTTACCGATGTATAGAAAGTAGAATACAAGTATGGCAACAGTTTATAGCGTAAACTCACATAATTTCTTGAAATTTCTGTTACCTCTTCGCCATAAGTCCAAGGTTCTGACGATTTTGTGTTTACCGCCGTATGGTTACGGAAATACGGGTTGAATGCCCCTAATTGAATCCATTTTGCATATAAGCCAACTGAAGGCCCGCCAGTAAAACCACCGATATCCATTCCGGTAAAAGCAACGCCACTCAGCCCTAAACTGCTCATTAACCTAACACCTAATAGCATGTGGCTATCTTCTGAGCGGTTATCGCCAGTCCAAATTGCCGTATAACGTTGCGCTCCGGCGTAAGCCGCCCTTGTTAAATTAAATGGGCGTTTGTTGGTTGCAGCAATCATTCCCTCAAAACTAGATCGGGCCATTTGCATCCCATAAACATTGTGCGCTTGTTTATTGCTTGCTAACTTTCCATCGTAATTAAAAATAATATTCGATGGCATTTTTTGCCCCCAAGTGGCAATCTCGTTCATGTCATTCCATATCCCAGAAACGCCTGTATTTGCAAAAAACTTTACTTTTTCTCTCCACCAAGCTCTTGCTTTTTCATCTGTAAAATCAGGGAAATTACACCAACCTGGCCAAACTTGTCCACTATAATTTGTTCCATCTGGGTACTTGATGAAAATATCTTTCTGTAAACCGTCCTCATAAGCATCATAACCTTGTTCCACTTTTATCCCTGGATCCACAATTACGGTGGTTTTAAAGCCCATTTCGTTCAGCTTCTTGTTCATAGATGCGGGGTCTGCAAATCGCTCTTTGTCCCAAGTAAACAATTTGTATTTGTCCATGTAATGGATGTCCAAAGTAATTCCATCGGCAGGGATTTTTTTTTCTCGCAAAGTTTGCGCTATACGCATCACTTCGGTATCTGGGTAATAACTATAACGATTTTGCTGGTAACCTAAGCTCCATAGTGGTGGCATTTTCATGCGACCAGTTAACATCGTATAACTCGAAATAATATCTTTCAACTGCGTGTGGTAAATAAAATAGTAGTTCAACTCTCCGCCTTGGGCGGCGAATGAAGAAAAACGATCATTACTTGCCCCAAAATTGAAATCTGTTTGATAGGTGTTATCTAGAAAAATCCCATAATTCAAATTGCTATGTATCCCCATGTAAAATGGTATAGAGCTATAAATTGGATCGGCATTGGTGGCATAACCGAAAGCATCCGTATTCCAATTGGTATATCCTTCTCCCCGTCTGTCTAAGTTTCCGGTTTTTTCGCCCAGACCGATGAAACGCTCATTCAGTTGCATGTGCTTGTAAGCCGTAACCTCATCATTAACCCAGCTGTTTTGCAAGCCTTTTTCATCCTGATTGATGATTTTGCCATCTAACGTGTGAAACGTAACGTTGTAAGGTTTTTTATTTATAACAGCTTTTAAAGAATCTGTTAAAACCGTTATCATTTCATCATTTTGGGTAATGCTAGTTTTTGTATCCTGAGGATTTGCGATGACTGCATAGGAAAAATCTTTTTGCAGTTGCTTTTTGTCTAACCGAATTCTAATAATATTTGGACTGTAAACGATAATCTCCCCAACTGCATTTTCAGTGTTGAAGACAACTTTTTGATTATCAATTTTTACGCTGGTAATGTTTCCGGCTGACAAAACTGGGCTTGTTTGCGCTTTTGCAAAAAAGGGAATTGCAAGAAAGACAAAAAGAAATTTATTTCGCATAGTAATAACTTATAAAAACTCATTGAAACTGCTTAATAACAATTTCAATGAAAAATTGATGAATTTAGTTTTTAACCAAACTGTACTTGTTGTTTGGCAAATCTAAAGTGATGGTATAATTTCCAGGAACGGTGATATTGATATCGTCTCCTGTTAAATTGCCATTCCCATCGCCACCTTTGTTGGTTCCCCAGTCAAGATCTTTCCTGAATTTAATTGCTCCGGCAGTTAACGGAATGGTAATCTTCCATTGACCCGTACCATCGTTGATATATTTCATCACCAACTCGTTGTAAGGACCAGACCCTGGAGGCCATCCTGAGGGTGTTCCGCTACCTACTACTGACCAAACTAATGGTTTAAGTTCTATTGTATTTGCATTTAAATCAACGGTAACTTGTTTTGCACCAGCAGAAACTGAACTTATATCGCCACCGGTAGTGCTAAT
>JBBSTQ010000273.1:0-5086 GCA_038235745.1 Sphingobacteriales bacterium | reverse complement strand
TAGCTATCGGGACGGCATCCTTTTTTTGCTCTCGCCACTACGCAAATGCAAAAAAAGATACAGTGTAAAGCCTGTTAAAACGCCCAAATAATTTTTTTACAAAACACCTAAAACTCTCTAAATAAAAAATAACCCGCTGCGTAAAAACAGCGGGTTTCATTTACCAATTTATAATCAACAATACTACGCCAGCAACCAGCATCAAAGTTCCTAACCAAAACCCAAGGTTTTCAACAAGCCTGGTGGACCAAGCTGCTTCATAAGATTTGAAAACCTCTACGCCAGTATAAGATGTCCGTTTAAATTTCCTCTTTTTTATAAAGTACCTCAAGATTAAACCTGTTAACAATAAGATGATGGCAAGTATTTTCATGGCAAAATAATTAGTATCCTTTAATAAAATCTATCATCTTCTCTAACGTTTTAATCACGTTTTGCTTATCCTTAAACTCGGATAAATACGCATTACTCCGCAAACTATTCGGTGAAATATGATCCTTTTCAGCGGTCGCAATACATGGTGCTAGCTCTTCGCAAATTTTATTAAATGAACGCCCGTCTAATAGTCTGGCGTCGTCCGCCGCTATGGCAATTAAGCCAATCTGATCAACAGATAAATTAATTTTTGTGGTAGGTAGCGATTTTTCCTCCTTAACTGGTGCTCTTAACAAATCCTGTTCGCCATTCAACATGGATACAATTAAACCCTGCAATCTTTCATAAGCGATGAACTTTGCGAACAGCAAATCGAATGATGTACTTAGATCGTTATCAGTTAGGTGGATTTCCGAGATGGGTATGCTTTCCATCTGTTTACCTCTCACAAAACAGACGGCATCCAGTTCGGTAGCGCCAGATTTATAGTAGTGGTAGTAAAAAGCATTTTGGTTGAAATACCGTTGGATGATTCTCAGCTCTTCTTCTAAATAGCTCTTGCAAGTTTCTAATGTTCCGCAAGGCTTGTGAAGCTCCAATTGATACGCAGAGATTGCGAAGATCCAACAGCTATAAAACCGTGGACTCAGCTCCTTAAAATAGGTTACTTCTTGAAGTTGATTTGTAAACGGTTCTTTTTTTAAATGGGATGCGACTTTTGCCAGTTTAACTTTTATAATTTGCAAGCTATCCGCCACCTTTTTACAGGGTAAAAAATCAGCATGCTCAATAATTTTGAGATCCCGTTTTAATTGTTGGCACCAAGATTCAATCATTTGCTTGTTCATAATAGATATAGTTTAAGTGAATAACCTACCCCTTTTTTAAAATGGAGAGTAGGAAACAACAAGTAAACTTTTAGCATAGGCATATTGGTTTTCGGCTAAAGTGGCGAACCTAAACAGAAAACCAAATAGGTCAAATTACCTATTTTGAACATCTAGGGATAATTCCCTAGTCTAAATTTTTCAGTTGCTGATGAGAAAGAAGTTTATGAATGAGGCTTGATTTGTTGTTGACGCCCGTTTTTGAGTATATGTTTTGGATGTGCGCACTAACTGTTTTTTCAGATATAAAAAGTGCGTCGGCAATAACTTTATATTTTTCTCCTAATCGTAAAAATTCAGCTATTTCAATTTCTCTAGGTGTTAAGCAGAAATGTTTGCAGTTCACGCGGAATAGATCTTCCTCGTCCGAATAGTTTCCATGCGCTGTGATTAGGTTGTATTCTTTCCGCGAAGCTTCAACATATCGTTTTATAAAAAAGATAGTGATTACCACAAAACCTCCATTTGTAATGAGTGCTTCCCAAAATTGCCCGATGTTGAAGTACGCAATAACCGTTAAAGATGCCCATGGAAGAACTGCACAATACACTGCCGTCATCTCCCAAAAATGATATTTGTCTGGATTTGATTTGTACTTTTTTCGGATCGCCTTCACAATAGCAACCAACAATACAATAGAGTAAAAAAACGGGACGATAATTCCGTAGCGGATTGCAAAGCTCAGATCGTTATTTATGGCATAAACCGTGGCGAAGAAAATTAGAAAAGGAGCTATTAAGAATAGGTAGATTCCATACAAAGCATGAAAGCGAAGTTCCTTCAGATCAAATGCTTTGTAAAAATAAAATGGGAAGTACGCACCCATGGCGAACCCTGTTCCGTAGGCCAGAATATTTTGTATGGTTATGGAGATAGGAATGTTCGGGTCGGGGAGTAAACCGCCACAGACATTATATAAAATAAGCAACGCCAATAAGATGAGGTACCATTTTCTCCCTTTTGCCTGTGGACGTTGCATAAAATAAAAAAGCTGAACACATAATAGAGGCAACTCCAACACCAAAAAAAGAAAAGTGATGAGGTGCATTTCTGTACCGAAAACAGTCATACGTTAGTTTTTCAAAAAGAAAAGTTCATACCCTAGATTTATCTTATCGTAAACCTTGAACCCGTTTTTTTGATACCAAGGGATATTTCTTGCAGTAGAAGTTTCTAAACAGACGGTTCTCCCCATCTGTTCTGCTTGGTTCAAAAGCATAGACAAAAGTTCTGATCCAAGACCCCTGTTTTGATTTGAAGGATCAACTCCAACGAACCATAAATAATAAATATCTCCCTTTATTTGAGCTTCTTTGATCTTTGATTCTCTTTTTAATGCTTTGGAAATATTTGAAAACCCAATTGATTTTGCAATGAGTTCGATGTCTTTACGGATTGTCCAGAAATCGTTTTTCTTTAGTTCAGGAAATAGTACTAAGCCACAAGCTCTTTCGTCTTTTGAGAGATAGACTTTTCCATATTTAGCGCACATTTCAAACGAATAATCCATTAATGATTTAATCCGCTCTATACGTTTCGTGTCTTGCTTTACAATGTAATTAACACTGGAGTTATCATCAAAAGCATTTGCTAAAATATCTACAATCTTTATTTTATCTGCTAAGGTCGCTTCCTTCATATCTTGGTTTTATACAACGTGACTTTTGTAAGCCTGCTTTAAAACGTTGCAAATTCAGGGGATATTGTCAAATTCCGTACCTTATTGAATTGATATACCTGTCAAATATTATTTGTAGAACCATTACTTAAATATTAATTTGTAAATTCAAATACTTTGAACTATATTTGTACACTCACTACTTAGTTTTAAATATTGAAAATAACGTTAAACAAAATAAGTAATATTCAAACAGGTGTTTTTGCAAAGCCAAAAACAGATGGAGACGTTGTGTATTTGCAAGCGAGGCATTTTGATGAAAGTGGGAAATTAAATACAGAACTCCACCCAGATTTAAACAAGTCAGGTATTAAATCTAAACATTTACTATTGCCGGGAGACATTTTGTACGCCGCAAAAGGCACAAAGAACTTTGCTACGCTTTACGAAGCTAAAAACATCCCTGCCGTAGCTTCCACTTCTTTCTTTGTGATAAGAATAGAAAGTTCAATCAAAAATATACTACCGGCATATTTAGTTTGGTTTATTAATCAACCCGATACACAGGCCTCACTTAAAAAGCAAGCAATGGGTTCGTCTATTGCATCCATATCTAAAGTTGTATTAGCCGAATTGGAAATAACTATACCGACTATAGAAACTCAAAAACTCATTTTAAATATTGCATCTTTAAGGGAACAGGAACTTGCTTTAAAATCACGAATAGAACAGCTAAAAGAAAAACAAATCCAACATTTAATCATCAACGCTTTAAGATAATAACACATGAAAAAAATAAGTCAACAAAATATTAATGATGCAGTTTGGGGGGCTTGTGGCACCTTCCGTGGAAGTATTGACCCAAGCATATACAAAGATTATGTATTGACCATGTTGTTTATTAAATACCTGAGCGATGTTTTTGATGATAAGCATGAAGTTTATATGGCGAAATACAATAATGATGAAGAACGCACCGCCAGAGCAATGCAACATGAACGATTCATTATCCCGCCGAACAGTCATTTTAAATATTTGTTTGAGCACCGTAACGACACCAATATTGGCGAACTGATTGATATTGCACTAGAAGATTTGGTTGAAGCCAACCGTGAGAAGTTGTATAGTGAAGATGGTGCAGGAATTTTCCAGAACATTAATTTTAACAGCAGTGTTTTAGGTGACACCAAGGATAAAAACACCCGCTTAAAAAACCTATTATTAGATTTTAATAAAAAAGAGTTAGACCTCCGCCCTTCTCATTTAGAAGATACCGATATTATTGGGGGCGCTTACATGTTTTTGATTGAGAACTTCGCCAGTGACGCAGGTAAAAAAGCTGGTGAGTTTTTTACGCCAAAAGAAGTCTCTACCCTGTTGGCTAAATTAACAAAATCTAAACCTGGCTCTAGAATTTGCGACCCTACCTGTGGTTCTGCCTCTTTATTGATTAAAGCTGGCGAAGAAGTGGGAACTTCTAATTTTTCTTTATACGGACAAGAAGCCAACGGCAGTACTTGGGCTTTGGCCGTAATGAATATGTTTTTGCATGGTTTTGATAATGCCACCATACGTTGGGGAGATACCATACGCAACCCAAAACTAAAAGAGGGTGATGCATTGATGAAGTTTGATACGGTTGTTGCTAACCCTCCATTCTCTTTAGATAAATGGGGAAAGGTAGAAGATAAAGATGGAGATAAAACTGTAGTTTCTTACGACCCAGAAAGCGACCAGTATAACCGCTTTTGGCGAGGTGTACCACCAAAAAGCAAAGGCGATTGGGCTTTCATCTCGCACATGATAGAAACCACTTATGAAGGAACTGGAAAAGTAGGTGTTGTGGTGCCTCACGGCGTTCTATTCCGTGGAAGTAGCGAAGGTCGTATAAGACAGAAAACCATTGAAGAAAACATTTTAGAAGCCGTTATTGGTTTACCTGCCAACTTGTTTTTTGGCACAGGCATCCCTGCCGCCATACTTATTTTTAATAAAGGGAAAGCAGACAACACCAATGTGCTTTTTATTGATGCTAGCAAAGAATATGATAGCGGTAAAAACCAAAACCGCTTAAACGAGGAAACGCATATTAAAACTATTGTAGAAACCTACGAATCTTTTAACCAAGGGAAACTGCAAGCTGGTATGGATAAAGAGAAATACAGCTATGTAGCCACTTTTGAAGAAATTAAAGAAAACGATTTTA
>JBBSTQ010000272.1:0-5095 GCA_038235745.1 Sphingobacteriales bacterium | reverse complement strand
TTATGAACCAACTGCGCTTTGGCTTCAGTAGCAGTTAAACCAGCGATGGTCTCCAACTGCGTAACATGCTGTAACTTTACAGCTTCAACTTCTTGTTGCCTAACTTTCAAAAGCTCTGTCTGCTTCTCAAAAGAATTACGCTGGTTTTCTAAATCCTGCTCCTTTTTAGTTTGATTTTCCAGCTTTTGACCCAGAGACTGCTCTTTTTGCTTAAGCGTGTTCTCGCGTTGTGCAATGTTGTTGTTTTTCTGGCTAATTTCCTGCTCATGATCAGCTTTCAATTGCAAAAACTTCTCTTTCGCTTCTAGCGCCTTGTTTTTCTTTAAGATGTCGGCATTGTTTTCAGCGTCCCTTAAAATCTTTTTAACCTTATTCTGTGCAGCAACTTCCTGTTGTTTCAACAAACTGCGCAACAAAAATCTCCCGATAACGATACCTATTCCTAAAGCGATAATCGCAACGAATAAGTAATAAACTATTTCCATAAATTAAATTTTAAAATAAAATAAAAAACCGCTTTAAATTTTAGATCCCAGTATTGTAAACTTGTCGAACATGTATAGGGTTTAAGCTGTCAACAGATGGCAAAACCAAATGAGGTATGCTTTTGTAACCCTTCTTAATATCGAAGTGTTAAGTTTAATAAATAGTGAAACCTAAAACCTAAAGCGGCTATATCTTCAAAAATAGTTTATTCTGATGAAATAATTATGCTTTGTTAAAAAAATTGTTCAACAACGTGTCCAGCTCATCCACTTTATCTGCAACATCAATGTCTGCATGACTCGCCTTTTTTTCTGCGTTTAACGACAGCGTAGCGTAGTGCAAAACACACATTGATAGCAAATCCTGTTTATCTTTAACCGCATATTTGTCTTGCAACTCCTTAATACGGTCATTAATCAACTTGGCAGCTCTCCTCACAACTTCCTCCTCTTCCATGTTAATCTTTAGCGGATAAACACGGTCGGCAATATTTATTTTTATCGAGATTTCTCCCATCTGATTATTAGGTTCACTAAGTATTACTTATTAAGTAATACAATACACTTATCTATTTCCCGCACAAATTCGTTAATTTTTTGTTTGATATCAAGTGTTTTTTCACTTGTGCCCTCTAAACTTTTCGCCAACTTAACCAAACGCAACTTTTCATCTAGCTCTTTTCGTGTTTTTTCGCTGGTTTCTAGCGCCACTTTAAGCGACTGGTTTTCCAAATTAACAAGGTCATTTCGCTCCTGTAAAGCCTTTGATAGTTCCACCAGCTTTTGGGTGCGGTCCAACACCTGATCTAATTTCTTGGCAATTACAGACATGTTTAATATTTATTTTTTGTTGGTTTTGGGTTGATTTAGATTTGTTCAATTGGTTTTGATGACGATTTGTTGTTGTTGTTGTTGTTGTTGTAGTTGTAGTCGTTGTTGTTTAATTGCTGGTAATTTTTTGATTGATAATTTTAGCATTCTCTTTTTGAGCGTTTTAAAGACTTAGTTTGTTAGTTAGCTATTAATAGAACGCAAAATTTATATTTGGGCGTCCCGATAGCTATCGGGATAACACGCTATCCGCTCATACTACACAGGCCTTAACCACAAAGGCCGGTATCCGCTTCTATCGTTAACGCCTTATCTCATGGATATGCGAAATAACATTACTCTTCTCTCATTGCTTTTTGATTTGCTAAGCCGTCAAAGCTACGTTTAAGTTTTCCGAAATGTTTATTCAAATTTCCGTTTTTAGGAATTTTACCAAACTTCTCCCGAAGAACACTTACGGTATCTTTGTAATTGAACTTATCAATTGTGATCATCACGATTTTTCGGTTTTCTACTAAAATCGAATTTACGAAAATTATTAATTAATTCAACGGGGAAAGAGTTTCCGACACGGCATTCCGGTCACGTCATCTCGACGAAAGGAGAGATCTACAAGTTCTGTTGCACTGTCCCTTGGTTGTCCGAATTACTGATAAGCATTCTTAAGAGTTTGAAACTCTTTTTCATTAGCCAATCCGTAGTCCCTTGCCCTCAAACCCCCGCCCGACAGACTACGGACAGAATGGGCCCCATCAGATTTTCGTTGAATTTATTCCGCTGGCTTATATTTCTCAAGCGCTGCTCTATATAGATTATCGCTCTCATCACTAAACCGCGTTTTATTGCCCACAAGGTCAATGAATTTCTCATACAAATTTCTGTAAATGATCTGATGCGCTTTGTTGGATAATATTTGCTCATCATAGGCAGCCATCTCAAAATCATCCGACACCGCTCTTTTTAGCAAAAAGTAGAGATCTTCCTTGGTTATCAAATCGATTGCATGCCATGTTGCTACCCGCTCTTCTCCGTCTCTAAGGAAAAATCCTCTGTTATCCTCAATTTTTAAGTATATCATAGATCGTATTTTTTCTATCATCGTAAGCATGCTGACCAGCTTCTAAGCAACTCAGCATGATGTCATAATTGTCAGTTACTGCACCGTCAAGACTTTTTAATTGCTTGTCGCCAGGATAACCGCAGAATATTTGATACTTAACTTCATTTTCTACGATTGTCTTTTTAGTGTACACAATAAAATCGGGCTTGATAGAGGCCCCAACTGTACTATTATGCGTAACAATCACGACAGGTATCTCCTTGGAAATCTGCTTTAGTAGCTCATTGACATCATTCTTAAGAAATAAATTATCAAATGAGGATTCCGGTTCATCAATCAATAGCAAATCAAACTGTAGGGCATCTCCGATCTCATGCAAAAGATTGAATTCTGAACGTTCACCCCCTGAAACTAGAAAGCCGTGTTTGTTCAGTGTTTTGTATTCAATGTCGACAAAATATTTGTGAAAATCGGTTTCCTCTAGTCCAATTTCCTTTATGGAATTCAAAAAAGAGTAAGGGCTTTCATGTTTTTTGAATGCCTCCATGAATGAAATCTGTTTCCGAGACTTGAGCTTTAACTGATTTGCACCAGTGTACTTTTTGGTCCTAGCAACAACCTTAAATCCTCGTATATTCTTGCTGTCTATTTGTCTTTCTTTCTGGATTTCTTTAATAATTTCATTAAACTTTTTGACCTTTTCATTTTCCAAAAGAACACGATAAAAATCAATGTCTAAAGGTGGGGTATTAGCAGTTTTCAGTTTCAGATCATCCTTGACCTTACCAATCAGGTCATTCAGCCAGCGCTTTTCAAGGTTCTGTTTATGAGTTCCAATATGTTCTGTAATCAAAGCTATCGCCAATTGCTTTAATGAATCAACAGAAATATGCTGATTGATCAGCTCGCTATATTCGGTATTATCAATTAAAAGGCAAGTGGCATCGATCAAACCAATTAGGCGCTTCAGGTCAGCTTCTAAAAATAGGGCCTCACTGAATAGCGCTGCTTTTGAATAACTATCGAGCTTATCACTTTCCGAAGCAAACTTGACAAGACTTTCCAAGTATTTTTCAGCTTCTTTTTTATTCGCCAATAGATCGACCTTTGTCATGTCTGCAACCATATCTTTCAACTCCTTCAAAAACTGTTCGTTAACAGAACTGTGCCTAGTAGATAACAATGCTTCAAATTTTTCTTCACTGTCCTGTAGCAGAGCAAACTGTTTTAAGTATTTTACATTTTCAAAAGAGCCCATGATACGTTCAAGAGTATGGGTTTTTCCGGTTGAACGTTCTCCCAACATCACGTTCAGACCGGTAGAAAGGAACAAACCATCATCGGTAACTTGGAAATAATCGTTGCCCTCACTTCCAGATAGGCAAACTTTTGCTTTATCTGTCAAACAGGTTTTAATGCTTTTGAGGGTTATTTCACCAATATCAATAAAACTCTGCCGTGTAGGAAATCCTTTAATCCCATTATAAATTCTTACGTCACTAAAAATAACCGGAACTAACTTAGTGTTATCTTTGGAACAGGCCTTGAATTTTCTAGGACTGGTAACTTCTCCTGCGTAGATATGAGGGTTTAGCTTTGCGATGGTCGCCTCTGAAATATTTGGCTTCTTCTCATAGTGTGGTATAAGCAAATACCTGCTCAAATCGCCAAAGATAGCCTGCAAGTTCTCAACTGAAATACAATCTTCCCGCGTCTTGATAAGAGCCTGAACCTGCTGACATTTTGCTGTAAAGTCTCCAAGCTCAGTATTTTCCGAAATCAGAAGTAAATGCCCTTTCTCCAAATCTATCTCTATTCCAGGTAACACTTTAATATCCAGATTTTCGCATATTTGTGTGAATTGTTCCGGGTCAAACAAATTATGGTTGGTAACGGCGATGCAATCCAATTCAAGTTTGGTAACGTATTCCTTTAGGGTTTCCAGGCAAAAATCGAAATGACTGTCACTAATAGCGTTAGGAACTGTGTGAACGTGGAGGTCGATTTTCTTCAATATTGTGAACGATAATTAATACACTAATATACAAAATTTACAATAACGTTCTTTTACGAGGTAGTTTTCATTTTAATGCAATGTTCCATAAAAAGTTAGATTATTGCCTGACATGCTCTCTAAATATTTATGAGCAATCTATAGCTTAATCCCTTTGCCTTCCACCTTAAGCCTTAAAAAAACCTACCTAATCTCCGCTCCTACCTCTTTACCAAAATTAGCAATCAACTTCTGCATAATGGCATCAATTTGTTTGTCCTCTAAAGTCTTCTGCTCATCCTGCAAGGTAAAACTTAACGCATAAGACTTTTTACCTTCCGGCAATTTATCGCCTTGGTAAACATCAAAAACGTTGACTTCTTTTAGCAAAGATTTTTCGGTTTTAATGGCAATACGTTTTAAATCTTCAAAACGCACATCTTGATTTAACAACATGGATAAATCTCTTTTTACTGAAGGGAATTTAGATACTTCTTTGTAACTGATTTTATTGTTTTTTACCAGCATCATCAACATATCCCAGTTGATATCCGCATAAAAAACAGATTTGTTTACATCAGTCAACTTCAAAGATTTCTTTGCGACTGCTCCAAAAGACACCAAGACTTTTGCACCTCTTCTGTACTGAATTCCGTATTCAAAATCTTTACTTTCTGCTTCGTCGGATTGTAAGTTGACAACTCCCAATCGTTTCAAAATTGCATC
>JBBSTQ010000271.1:0-5103 GCA_038235745.1 Sphingobacteriales bacterium | reverse complement strand
AGGCACATCGGCACAAGTGATACGCAAAACAGGAGCATCTAAATAATCAAACGCATTTTTTTGAACATGGAAAGCAATTTCAGAAGATATTGAAGCTAATGGCCAAGCCTCTTCAACCACCACCAATCTGTTGGTTTTTTTAACAGACTTTAAAATACATTCAAAGTCAATCGGTCTAACTGTTCTTAAGTCAATTACTTCGGCATTAATTCCTTCTTTTTCTAATTCCGCAAGTGCAGGAGCAATTACTCTCGACATCATTTTACCGAAAGAAACGATGGTCACATCCGTACCTTCTTTGGTTACTTTCGCTTTTCCGATTTCGATAACGTATTCTTCTTCAGGCACTTCGCCTTTATCTCCGTACATCAATTCAGATTCCATAAAGATAATTGGGTTGTTGTCCAAAATAGAAGCTTTCAACAATCCTTTTGCATCATAAGGATTTGAGGGAATTACCACTTTTAAACCTGGGCAATTCGCAAACCAGTTTTCAAAGTTTTGAGAGTGTTGTGCACCTAACTGACCAGCGTTTCCGGTTGGGCCTCTAAAAACAATTGGACAATTAAACTGCCCGCCTGACATAGAAAGTACTTTTGCTGCAGCGTTAATAATTTGATCTATCGCAACCAAAGAGAAGTTGAAAGTCATAAATTCAACAATCGGGCGTAAACCGTTCATTGCAGAGCCAATAGCGATACCCGCAAAACCAAGCTCGGCAATAGGCGTATCAATTACACGTTTAGCTCCAAATTCATCTAACATGCCTTGGCTAACCTTGTACGCTCCGTTGTACTCGGCAACCTCTTCGCCCATCAAATAAATTTTGTCGTCTTTACGCATTTCTTCGTTCATTGCTTCGCGAAGTGCCTCTCTGTATTGTATTTCTCTCATTATGATGTTTCTGTTGTTAAATTACGGAACGCAAATATAAGTAATGTTGGTTTAAAAAACGATGTGAAAAAGCATAATAATCTAGCAAAAAGCGTAAAGCTGAAGGCTTAAAGCCTTATATAGCAGAATTTAATAGGATTATTGAATTTATCACAAAAATTTAAATCAAACTACTTAGCCTGCGCTTCCAAAATCGCAGTATAAAGCTCAGTCTGTTTTTGTGTGCCGATGATGTAAGTTAACCCATCTCTATCAGTAAGTTTAATAGCATCTTTACCGCCTGCATAAAACTTGATGGTTCCGTTACGATGTAAATTATAGACTGGGTTGTTTAAGAAGTATTTGCTGTAAGGCACTTTTTCTACTTGTACAATGCTATTGAGATCAATTTTCACTAAACGGGTAGTCCATAAACCGTCCAACATAATCGACTTATTATTTACCACGGTACGGTAGTGCAACAAAAAAAGCATAAATACACTAACCAGCAAAATTGCACAACCTACCAACAACAATAACTCTCCGTTTCTTTCTCTGTTTTCGGTAAAATAATAGGCTACTAAACAAAAAACAGCCATCACTAATCTTACACTAATGAAATTGTAATCTCTGCCTAAGTATTGTTTTTCGTGAAAGGGGTAATGATGTGTCATTTTACAAATTATGTAGCTCGAAGGTAATTATTTTTTTGCTGTTTGCATTTACTTTATAACGGTCGTCGCTTCTTAAGCCGCAAACCCAAATAATTTCGTGGTTTCCATTCACTAAAATAGGTATGGTATCTTTTTGGTGTCTCGGAATTTTTTCCTGAATAAAATAATCGCTCAACTTCTTAAAGCCACGCATCCCGAAAGGGTTGAAAACGTCGCCACTTTGCCAATTCCGAAGCTGTAACGGAAAAACTAGCTTTCCCGCATCAACAAATATTTTGCTTTTATTACTCAGGTTTTTTGGTAGTTCTTCAACTTCGCTAATTGATAATTCTGCGTTTTCAAACGAATAATTTCCTAAATCTGGGATGGTAATTTCTGATCTTAAACGTTCTCGTAACAATGGCGAAATTTCGATGTTTTCTCGGTCAACCGTCAGCACAAAATCATCGGTAAAAAATTGTTTACCTGAATGTCCTGTTAAGCATAAAATCAAATTATCAACCTGTGTTGCGTTAAAACCGTAGGGCTTTAAAAGTTCAAAAAGTAAAAGCTGTTGCGGATTTAAGCTTAATAAATCAACGATTTTAATTTTGATAACGCCATTATCTTGTTGTTTGAAAATCTCGGATTTTAAAGTGGTAACTCGCTCATTCAGTAATTCTTCCAATTGCGAGAAGTAGCCTATATTCTGTTTAAACGTTTGCGCTAATGCGGGATTTAGTTCTTCCATTTTCGGAATTACGTCCAATCTTAGTTTATTCCGCATGTATTTGTTAGATGCGTTGGAACTGTCTTCAACGTAGTTAATCCCGTTTTCTGCAACTATGCTTTCAACTTCATTAGCTGTAAAACAAAGCATTGGCCTTATAATATTGTCTTTACTTTTTTTGATGCCATGCAAGCCAGCAATTCCAGTCCCTCTAATTAAATTAATTAAAACGGTTTCTATTGCATCATTTTGATGTTGAGCAATCGCTAATTTATCTAGCTTTTCGCTGATTAGTAATTCCTTAAAAAAAGCATAACGCAATTGCCGAGCCGCCATTTGTATGCTGATTTTTTGTTCGGATGCAAGAAGCTTGGTGTCAAAAGATTTTTGATAAAATGCAACATTGAGACGTTTAGCAAGGTCTCGCACAAAATTTTCATCCCGTAAAGCTTCATCGCCACGCAAATTAAAGTTACAATGTGCAATAGCAAATTTATAGCCTGCGTTTGCAAACAGTTCAGTCATCAACACCGAATCTTTGCCTCCGCTTACGCCCAGTAAAATTACGTCACTTTCGGTAAAAAGCTGGTTGGCAATTACAAAATCTGTAAATCGTTTGTTGGCTGGTAACATCATTCAAAATTAACCGTTTAAAATCGTTAGTAAAAAACTAATTTTGCGCCGTGAGAAGATTTCTATTGTTTTTACTGATTACTGGATGCTCTTTGGCTTCTTTTGCACAACAGGTTACCCGAGTTGAGCTTTTGCAGTCAGAATCTTTTATCGGTTTAAAACGAAACGGTGAGAGCACAAACAAAGTTATCAAACCCGTTTTTCAGCAAGATAACGCCACTTTAACCTGCGATAGTGCATACTTTTACCTCACAAAAAACAGTTTTGTGGCTTTCGGAAATGTGCATATTAACCAAGCGGATACCGTAAATATTTATTCGGACAATTTGAATTATGATGGCAACACTAAAACTGCGGTTTTAACCAATAACGTTAGATTGACCGACAATCAAGCTGTTTTAACAACTAATAATTTGGTTTATAACTTAGCCACAAAGATTGGTCAATACCAAAACGGCGGAAAAATTGTAAACGGTAATAACGTTCTAACCAGCCAAAACGGGTACTATTTTACGCAGAGTAAAGATGCCTACTTTAGATATAATGTTGAAGTAAAATCGCCAGAGGTGATGATTAAATCGGATACTTTGAAGTACAATACCATTTCAAAGATTGCCTACTTTTTTGGTCCCACAAATATTTACGGAAAAACGGATACCTTATATACGGAGAACGGACAATACAATACCACCAACGATCAAGCATCGTTCGGAAAAAAGAACTTGTACACCCAAAATTCTAAGAGTTTAAAAGGCGATAGTTTGTTTTACGATGGTAAGCAAGGCTACGGCAGAGCAGTCAAGAACATTATTTTTAGGGATACTGCTCAAAAAATTGAGTTGCGTGGCGATTTAGGTTTGTATAAGAAGAAAGATGAAAGTATTACAGTAACCAAAAATGCTTATGTGGTTATTGTGACTGAGAAAGACTCGGTAAGTAAAGATAGCATTTGGCTTACCGCCGATACCTTAAAAAGCAGGGTGTTACGTAAAATGGATTTATATCAGATCAGGGAAAGCGTACGGTTAGCACTTGAAAAAACCAATGAAAAAGCTGATAGCTTAAAAAATGGTGCTTCAGAGGAAGATGCTGACCCAGATTTACCAGAGAAACCAAAGCTTAGTTTAGACAGTGCCTCAAAAGACAGCACCGGAGTTGACAGCATAAAAATTGCTTTTTTGAAAGACAGCTTAATTGCTCGAAAAGCTTTTTTGAAGGATAGTGTTTTGAACGTAAAGGAGTTGATAAAAAAGGAAAACAATCGCTTAAGGGAAGAAAACAAAAGGCCAAAACCCGTTGATGTTTCCGTAGTAAAAAGAGCGCCAAACAGACCGATGATTTGGCCTGCCTTAAAGGAAAATACCGGCAATATAGGGTTGATTCCAATCGTCGGAAAGACGCAAAAAAGAAACTCGAACTTTGTTCCGCTAAATCCAGACGCTTCTGACACCACAAGAATCAGAGTGGTTTCGGCCTACAGAAAAGTCAAAATTTTCAAATCAGACTTGCAGGCAAAAGCAGATTCCGCTTTTTTTAGTTATGGTGATTCTACCATGAGGATTTACCAGAAACCAATAGTTTGGGCTCAGGGAAGTCAAATGTCTGCGGATACGATGTATATTCAAATGAAGAACCAGAAGATGGACAACTTAGACATGATCAGGAATTCAATCATTGTAAATGCAGGAAAGGATTCGGTAAAGTTCAACCAAATTGCGGGAAAGTTTATGAAGGGCTACTTCAAAAACGAAACGCTTGATGTGGTTTTTGTAAATGGGAATGCCGAAAGTATTTACTTTCCGTCTGATAGTGCAAGTAACGGCGGAATGATGCGTTCCATAACATCTAGAATGCGTATTAATTTTGCCGATGATAGCGTGATGAGTGTAGCTTTTATTCGTAAACCAGAGCACAATTATTATCCGGTAGAAAAAGTGACAGAAGAACTAAAAACGCTCCCAAACTTTAACTGGAAACCGAAAGAACGCCCAAAATCGAAGCTTGACATTTTACCGAGTTTGGCCGTTAAAACTGCTAAGAAACCTGACGTTAAAAAGCCGGTTAAGAAAGCTACTGAAAAGCCGGCGGATAAATCGAAAGTGAAAACTCCTCCCGCTAAAATACCATCAGTAAAACCGTCAGTGAAAGACAGCGTAGAGTTTAATGATAAAGTAAGAAGAGCAGCTCCGGCAACTGAGCCGCCTAAGAAAGAGT
>JBBSTQ010000270.1:0-5141 GCA_038235745.1 Sphingobacteriales bacterium | reverse complement strand
TTTAGCTTCTATCACGAATTTCTCGCAGGTTTTTAGAAAATCCTCATCCACATCGCCACCTATTCCAATGCCAGTTGGCAAAGTCATCTCGTAATTGTCAAAAGTTAATCCGCCAATTACAGGATCAACCAAATGTCCTATTAAACAGGTGTCTAAATCGAAGTATTTAATTCTTTTGCAGGCCATTGCAAAATGTAAATTCGCTGTTGCTGCAACTCTGCTTTCCAACATTCCGCCAATCATACAAGGGATATTGCTCATAGTAGCCGTTTGGTAAATTTTTAAAGCTTCATGTATTCCTCCAGATTTTGCAAATTTTATATTTATCGAGTCACAAGCCTTGTTTTTGATTAACCGGCGGGCATCGTGGTGATTATAGCAACTTTCATCGGCCATGATTTTTATGGGAGAACGTTTTATTAGTTCAGGGAGTTCATCATCAAACCAAGTCCGCATAGGTTGCTCGCAAAAATCAATATCATATTTTTGAAGTTCTGTAAAAGCTGAAACTGCGTCATCAAATGTCCATCCTTGATTTGCATCTAAGCGTAAACGGGTTTTGTTACCAACGGCTTTGCGAATCTTGGCAACTCGTTCAATATCTGTTTTTAGGTTTTTACCGAGCTTTATTTTAATGATGGTTGCTCCGTTTTTTACGAAATATTTAGCCCTTGAAGCCATAATTTCGGAGTAGTCAATCCCCACAGTGATATCAGTGGTGGCACTTCTAAGTTCTCCACCTAAAAATTGGTAAAGTGGCAGGTTCTCATTTTTAGAAGCAATATCGTACAACGCCAAATCAAAAGCACTTTTGCAGGTTGCGTTAAAAGCGGTAAAAGAGTGGATTTCTGCTAATCGTTCTTCAATTTCCAAAGGATTTTTTCCGATCCAAAGTTTCGCAAATTCCTGTGCCATTACTAGCATCGTTTCCTGCGTTTCGCCCACAATCATCGGAAAAGCAGAAGCCTCGCCAATTCCTATAATTTCTGTATCGGTGTAAACTTTAATAAGTATGTTTTGAGCAAAGTCCATGGTTCCTGTGGCAATAGCAAAGGGTTCCATCGGAATGCTGAAACGATAGATATGAATATGGCTGATTTTCATCTGTTTATTTATTGTTCTTTATTCGTGATGAAGCAATCATGATTTAACTTATGTCCTTGAGAGTTTCAGCAAATCATGAAAGATTCATGGACTAAAAATAGTATTTTTTAGAATAACTCTGACAATTCTCAACGTGAGAAATTGCACCTTTGAAAAAATAGAATATGGCAAACCAACTTAAAAGCCGGTGATTTTCAGCGATATTGTTCCTGGTAAGTTATAAAAACAAATGACGTAAGATGGCAAAAGAAATTTCAAAAAATAATCTTTCTGTATTTGAGCAAATCAAACAAGTAGATGAGAATGGGAATGAGTTTTGGATGGCAAGGCAACTTTCTAAAGTATTGGATTACACCGATTTTAGAAACTTTTTAGGTGTTGTTGAAAAAGTAAAGGAAGCCTGCAAAAATAGTGGTTATAACATTTTAGAGCATCTCGTTGAAGCCAACGAGATGGTATCTATTGGTTCAGGTGCCACAAGAGAAATGGCAAGTTTTAAGCTAAGCCGTTATACTTGTTATTTGATTGTACAAAATGCAGATCCTGCAAAGGAGGTAGTCGCCTTGGGGCAAAGTTATTTCGCTGTACAAACCCGGTTGCAGGAGATACAGAAAATGGATGAATATGATCAGCTAAGTTCTGAAGAAGAGAGGCGTGTGTTTTTGCGAAATGAGATGAGTAAACACAATACTTATTTGGCTTCCGCAACAAAAAATGCCAGCGTACATGACGGATTGGATTATGCCATATTTCAGAACCACGGCTACGCCGGTTTATACGGCGGATTGGACGCAAAAGGTATTCATAAGAAAAAAGACCTTAAAAAAAGTCAACATATTTTACACCACATGGGCAGTGCCGAACTAGCGGCCAACTTGTTCAGAGCTACCCAAACAGAAGAGAAGTTACGCAACGATAATATAAAAGGAAAACAAAACGCTAACCGTACACATTTTGAGGTAGGTGAAAAGGTTTGCAAAACCATCGAGGAAATTGGTGGAACAATGCCAGAGAATTTGCCATTAGCCGAGAGTATTAAAACAGTCGAAAAGAAAATTACAAATTCAAAAAAGTAGAACGATTAAAAGCGAGATTATGATGTAAACAGTCAGCTTCTTACAATCAATTAAAAACTATCAACTATCTGATTTTCAACTTCGAAAATCTCTATATTTAGAAACGTAACCCAAAAAAATATTATACAAAAATGTCAAACCAACTCAAAAATTCATCATCTCCTTATCTTCTACAACACGCATACAACCCCGTAAACTGGTACCCATGGGGCAAAGAGGCATTAGACAAAGCCAAAGCAGAAAACAAACTAATTTTAGTGAGCATTGGTTATTCGGCTTGCCACTGGTGCCACGTAATGGAGCATGAAAGTTTTGAAAGCGAAGAAGTTGCAGATTTGATGAATCGATTTTTTGTCTGTATTAAAATAGATAGGGAAGAACGTCCAGATATTGACCAGATTTATATGGCGGCGGTGCAACTAATGACGGGCAGAGGCGGCTGGCCTTTGAACTGTTTTTGTTTGCCAGATCAACGCCCGATTTACGGTGGAACTTACTTCCCGAAAAAGGATTGGATGAGTTTGCTGACCAACCTCGCCCATTTTCACGAGACCAAACCTGATGAAGCAGAAGGATATGCCGTAAAACTCACAGAGGGCATTCAACAATCTGAAAAGTTGACTTTTGTTTCTGAAGAACGTGATTTTACGCAAAATGATTTATCCGAGATTTTAGAGCCTTGGAAAATGCTTTTCGACTTTACGGAAGGTGGCCATAACCGAGCGCCAAAATTTCCGATGCCAAATAACTGGAATTTTTTAATGCAGGCGGCGCATCTTTTAAATGATGAGGCAGCTCACGTAATTGTCCGCCTGACGTTGGATAAAATGGCTGCGGGCGGAATTTATGACCATCTACGTGGTGGGTTTGCTCGTTATTCTGTAGATGGTAAATGGCACATTCCGCACTTTGAAAAAATGCTTTATGATAACGGGCAGTTAATGTCGCTTTACGCTGATGCTTATAAATGGTGTGGCGAGGAGCGTTACAAGGAAGTGGTTTATGAAACTTTCGATTGGCTTAAAGCGGAAATGACTTCGCCGGAAGGTGGTTTTTATTCTGCTTTGGATGCAGACAGTGAAGGAGTAGAGGGTAAGTTTTATACTTGGGACAAAAAAGAGATCGACGCGATTTTGGGCGACGATGCATTGCTGTTTAATACCTATTATGAAGTGAGCGAAGATGGAAATTGGGAAGAAGAACACATCAATAATTTATGGATTCGTAAAGAAGTAGGTGCGGTTGCTGAAGGGTTTGATTTGACCGAAGCACAACTGGCTGACAAATTGTCGGAAGCTAGAGAAAAGTTACTAATTGTCAGGAACAAAAGAGTACATCCGGGGTTGGATGATAAAATTTTAACTTCTTGGAATGCCTTAATGGTAAGCGGATTGTGTAGTGCTTACCAAGCTTTTGGCGATGAAAAATTTCTGGAATTAGCAATCCAAAACATCGAATTCTCGAAAAGTAAAATCTTGAAAACGGATGGTGGACTTTATCGAAACTATAAAAACGGGGAAGCGACTATTAATGGGTTTTTAGATGATTATGCACTATTTATTCAGGCATTGATAGCTATTTACGAAGTTACTTTCGATGAATCTAATTTACAGAAAGCCAGCGAATTAACGGATTTTGTGTTGGATCATTTTAGAGACGAGAAGTCGGGAATGTTGTTTTATACTTCGGATGAAGACGAGGCGCTTATCGCCAGAAAATATGAGGTTTTAGATAACGTAATTCCAGGTTCTAATTCAGTAATGGCTCATAACTTAAAAAAGCTTTCGCAATTTTTTGATAACGAGCGTTACAAAAACATCTACACGCAAATGTTAAAAACAGTTGCTCCAAGTATAAAAAGCTATGCATCGGGCTATTCAAATTGGGCATCGTTGTTGTTGCAAGAGGTAACAGGAAGCTTCGAGATTGCAATAACAGGAGAGGATTTCGCTGAAAAGCGAAAGGAAATTGAAAAGTTGTACATTCCAAACAAAATAATTTTGGGAGGAAAACAAGGAGATTTACCTTTATTGCAAGATAAGTTTGTTGGCGAAACCAGAATTTTTGTCTGTATGGATAGGAGCTGTCAGTTGCCAGTAAGCGATGTTAATGAAGCAATTAAACAAATTTTTGAACAGAAACCATAATGGTTTCGCAATTACCAACACATGAAGATTGACAATAACCACGTAGTATCATTAACCTATGATTTATACGTGACAGAAAAAGACGAAAAAAAGCATGTTGAAAGTGCAACTACCGAAAACCCATTGGTTTTTCTTTACGGTGCAGGCATGATGTTACCAAAATTTGAAGAGCATTTGACCGGATTGGCTGTAGGCGATACTTACGGATTTTCATTGACTGCTGCAGACGGTTACGGAGAATATGACGAAAAAGCTGTTGCACCACTTCCAAAGGATATGTTTGGCGAAGAAGCTTTGCCAGAAGTTGGTACTGTTTTACCTTTGCAGGATAATAACGGCGGGCAGTTTCAGGGCAGAGTAGTTTCTATTGCAGAAGATGCTGTTTTAGTTGACTTAAACCACCCAATGGCTGGTCACGAGTTACATTTTAACGGAACAATCCAAGAAGTGAGACCAGCAACTCAAGAAGAGTTAGAGCATGGTCACGTTCATGGCGAAGGTGGACACCAACACTAGATTCTCCATCGAGAGCTTTCTGCCATTGGCTTTAAGCTTTCGGCGTCGAAGAAAAGCATTCTCGCAAAAAGAGGATGCTTTTTTATGTCATCATCAAATATTTATCAAGATTGATTTGGTAAATAAATAAATCTCTACTAAATTGGTAGAGTAAAATAAAAAATAAAGTTATGTTAAGAATAGGGGACATTGCACCAAATTTCAAAGTAGATACTTCCTCTGGCGAAGTTGATTTTTACGAATATTTAGGAGATAGTTGGGGCGTATTGTTTTCGCACCCGGCAGATTATACGCCAGT